>NZ_JBNCKT010000125.1:0-14559 GCF_049841675.1 Micromonospora sp. DT4 | reverse complement strand
ATCCGTGCAGCTCAACCCTCATGTCGCCGAACCCCGCATCCCCTCAAGATCAACTTATCTAGGAAACTCGGGCTAGGGGGCGCCTGGTCGCCGCCCGATCAGCCCGCCGGGCGCAGCTTCGGCAGCACCTCGGCGCCGAACGCGTCGATGAACCCGCGCTGCTCCTGCCCGACGTGGTGCAGGGCGATCTGGTCGAAGCCGAGCGCCACGTACTCCTCCAGCCAGCCCACGTGCCGGCCCAGGTCCGCCGAGATGTTCACCACCTGGGCGATCCGCTCGGGCGGCACGTCGGCCGAGACCACGTCGAAGTGCTCGACGGTCTCCAGGTCCCAGCAGACCGGCGGGGCGAAGACGTTGCTGCGCCACTGGTCGTACGCGATCGCCTCGGCCTGCGCCTGTTCCGGGGCCCAGGAGACGTGCACCTGGAGGTGCAGCGGTCCACGGCCTCCGGCGTCCCGGTACGCGTCGATCATCGCCCGCAGGTGCTCCGCCGGCGCGTTCACCGTGATCAGGCCGTCGGCCCACTCGGCGCACCAGCGGGCGGTGGCCACGCTGACGGCGGCGCCGACCAGCGCGGGCGGCTCCTCGGGGCGCGTCCACAGCCGGGCCCGGTCCACCCGGACGAGGCCGTCGTGGCTGACCTCCTCGCCGGCCAGCAGCGCCCGGATCACGTCCACGCACTCGCGCAGGCGGGCGGAGCGGACGTCCTTGCGCGGCCATGCGTCGCCGGTGATGTGCTCGTTGCTGGCCTCGCCGGTGCCCAGGGCGGCCCAGAACCGGCCCGGGTACATCGCGCCGAGGGTGCCGATCGCCTGGGCGATGATCGCCGGGTGGTACCGCTGGCCGGGCGCGTTGACGACGCCGAACGGCATGCCGGTGGCCTGAAGGGCCGCGCCCAGCCAGGACCAGGCGAAGCCGGATTCGCCCTGCCGCTCGCTCCACGGCGAGAAGTGGTCGGAGCACATGGCGGCGTCGAAGCCGGCCCGCTCGGCGTGCATCACCGCTTCCAGCAGGGCGCGGGGGTTGATCTGCTCGTGGGAGGCGTGGAACCCGAACGTCGTCATGGGCGCACCTCCTACCCACGACGACGTCCGGTGATGCGTGCTACTCGGCGTGCGCGCCGGCGCCGGCCGACGCCGCCCCCTCGCCCACCCACACCGTCTTGGTGTTGCAGAACTCCCGCATGCCCAGTTCGGACAGCTCCCGCCCGTAGCCGGAGTTCTTCACGCCACCGAAGGGCAGCTCCGGGTAGGAGGTGGTCATTCCGTTGAGAAAGACGTTGCCGGCGTCCAGCTCGGTGGCGAAGCGCTCCTGCTCGGCCGGGTCCCGGGTCCAGGCGTTCGACCCGAGTCCGAAGCTGGTGCCGTTGGCAACCTCGATGGCCTCTTCGTAGGACGACACCCGGTACAGGCCGGCGACCGGCCCGAACACCTCCTCGGACCACATCCGCATCTGCGGCGTCAGGTCGGTGACGACGGTCGGCGGGTAGAACCACCCGTCGCCGGTGGGCAGCTCACCGCCGCAGAGCACCGTCGCGCCGTGGTCCACCGCGTCGCGCACCAGGGCGTGCACCTCGTCGCGGCCGTGTTCGCTGGCCAGCGGCCCCACGTCGGTGTCCGCGTCCATCGGGTCGCCGACGCGCAGCGCGGCCATGTTCGCGGCGAACTTCTCGGCGAACGCGTCGAAGACGTCGGTGTGCACGATGAAGCGCTTGGCGGCGATACAGGACTGGCCGTTGTTCTGGCAGCGGGCGGTGGTGGCCACCTCGGCGGCGCGGTCCACGTCGGCCGAGGGCATCACCACGAAGGGGTCGCTGCCGCCCAACTCCAGAACGGTCTTCTTCAGCTCCCGGCCGGCGATCTGCGCGATGGACCGCCCGGCCGCCTCGCTGCCGGTGAGCGTCGCGGCGCGTACCCGGGGGTCGGCGAGGATGGGCTCGACGGCGTCCGAGCCGACCAGCACGGTGGTGAATGCGCCCTCCGGGAAGCCGGCGCGGCGGAACAGGTCCTCCAGCAGCAGCGCGGTCTGCGGCACGTTCGAGGCGTGCTTGAGCAGGCCGGTGTTGCCGGCCATCAACGCCGGGGCGGCGAAGCGCATCACCTGCCAGAGCGGGAAGTTCCACGGCATCACGGCGAGCACCACGCCGATCGGCTGGTAACGGATGAACGCCCGGGTCGCCTTCACGGCGGCGGCGTCGGCCGGCTGATCGGCGAGGAACGTCGGCGCCTTGGCGGCGTAGAAGCGGGCGGCCGTGGCGCACTTGGTCACCTCGGCCTGCGCGGCGGCGTACGTCTTGCCCATCTCCGTGGTCATGATCCGGGCGATCTCGTCCCGTTCGGCATCCAGGAGGTCGGCGGCGGCGTTCATCCACCGGGCGCGCTCGTCGACGGTGGTGCCGCGCAGTTGCCGGTACGCGAGGTCGGCACGCTCGATGGCGGCGTCGAGCTGTTCGGTGGACATCGCCTCGTAGGTCTTGAGCACCTGACCGGTGGCGGGGTTGGTGGTGGCGATGTGGGGCATCTCGTCCTCCTGTCACTCGAACAGCGAGTGTCGTACGCCCGGCTCCTCGCGGCGGCGGGCGGCGCGGCGGCGCTGGATCACGACCAGGTCGACCACGGCGACCACCGCGAAGATCGCGCAGAGTACGCCGAGCCAGGCGAGCCCGGCCCAGAACGCCAGCACCGCGAAGATCACCATGATCACCAGGCCGAAGCTGGCGAGGGTGAGCCGGAGGTTCAGGGCGCTGTACGCGTGGCCGACCGTGCCACGGGCGCGCCGGGGCTGCGATCTCGTCATACCCCACGATCTACCCCCGATCGGCGGGGTTAACCGGTAGCGGACTCCCGACGGGCGACGCTTATAGCATCCCGGCGGCGTGTCGGAGGCTCCTTCGCCGCATACCCGACAGCAACTTCCCGCCCAACCACGTCCAGCGCATAGAGTTACCGCGCTGTCGCTCTCTGCTGCGAGACGGGGGATGTCATGCCTCGACGCTGGGTCGCCGCCCTGGCCTGTCTCGCCGCGCTGGTGGCGCTGGCCTGCGAGGGCGGCACGTCCGCGTCACCGCGCCCCACGAAGAGCACGCCGTCGTCCGGTGGTCCCGGCGGCATCGCCGCGCTCGGTGACTCGATCAGCACCGGCTTCGCCTCCTGCCTGGTACTCACCTCCTGCGAGCGCAACTCGTGGTCGACCGGGGACGGCCTGCGGGTGAACAGCCACTACCGGAGGCTGCTCGACCAGAACTCCGCGATCCGGGGTCGGGCGTACAACCACGCACGGCCCGGCGCCCGCGCCGACGCCCTCGAAGGCCAGGCCCAGGCGGCCGTACGCGACCGCGCCGACTACGTCACGGTGCTGATCGGGGCCAACGACATCTGCCGGGGCGGGGTGGACGCGATGACGTCGGTGACCCAGTTCCGGGCCGACGTCGACCGGGGCCTGCGGGCGCTGCGCACCGGCCGACCGAAGGCCCGGGTGCTGGTGGTGAGCATCCCCGATCTGTACCGGCTCTGGGAGGTCGGACACGACGACGCACGGGCGACGCGCGCCTGGCGGCGGGGCATCTGCCCGGCGCTCCTGGCCAACGCGACGTCGACGGCGCCCGCCGACAAGGCCCGCCGGAGCGCCGTCCGGGAGCGGATCGACGCGTACAACGCGCAGTTGGTGGCGGCCTGCCGGGCGTACGGCTCGCGCTGCCGACACGACGGCGGCGCGGCGCACCGGGTCCGGTTCACCCTGGACCTGCTCAACCCGCTGGACTGGTTCCACCCCAACGCCTCCGGCCAGGACCGGCTGGCCGAGGTGACCTGGCGCGCCTCCGGCCTGGCCGACTGAGCCCAGCTTCCGAGGAGCGGATCACGGGCGGCGGGGCTCCGGGACGTCGGTGCCCCGGCGGCCGTAGAGCGCCCGGGAGCGCTCGGCCAGGTCCTTGGTGGCGGACGAGTTGGCCCAGGTGCCGAGCACGATCGCCGCCCCCGGGACGATCTTGGCGACGAGTCGCTTGGCCGCCCGCACACCGGCCATCTGGGCCAGCCGGACGCCGAGCTGCAACATGACCCGGCCCAGCGGACGCTGGCCCCCCAGGCCGAAGAGCGCGTCGGCGCGCTCCCGGCCGGCGGCCACCCCGAGCGCCAGGCGGGCGCTCTCGGCGACCTTGTGCACCCGCTGGAGCACGAGCAGATCGGTGGCCCGGTCGCTGTGCAGTGGGTCGACGCCGTACGCGGCGGCGACGTGCAGGACCATGCGCGCCTGGGTCCAGGCCAGCACTCCGACGTCGAGGACGGCGCCCGGCAGCCCGGCCGCGCCGGAGACCGCCCCGGACAGGCGGGCCAGGTTGACGAACTTGCGGACCGCCTGGTCGGCCAGGGCGTCCGACGGGACGCCGGGGTGGTCGTGGCGAGCCCGGGCGGCCCACTGCGCGGCCTCCGGCCCGAGTCGGCGTACCGCCTCCAGGGCGAGGTGCTCCGGGGCGTACTGCGGATCGTCGCGCATCCGGTCCCACAGTCGTGCCGGCGGGCCTTCGGGGGCGGCCGGCGGCACGACCGACGGCTCGGGGGTGGGCGCGGCGGGTTGACCGTTGGCGGGCGGGGTGTCGGTCACCGGGTCTCCCCAGAGGTGGGTGCGGGTAGGACAGCCGGTGGCACGGTCAGCGACGGCGGCTGGACAGTCGGCTGGCCAACCCCTTGAGCTTCTGCTGGTTCTCGGGCTTGGCCAGCTCGCGCCGACCCCGGTCCACCAGTTGCTGGCCCTTGGGCGACCTCAGGAACGTGCTGATCCGCTGCATCAGAGACATAACGTCCTCCTGTCGGTGATCCCTCAGTCATGTGTACCCCGAACCCGTAACGGATGTACCCGGGACGCGACAGGCTCAACCCCCACCATCCACAGTGGCCGGTAGGCTACCGCCCGCTCGGAACGATGGCGTCGACAACCCGGGTGGCCCGCCACTCGTGCTGTTGGTAGTGCTCCGGGTACGCGGAGACCTGCACCGCCTGCGCGGCGTCGGTGAGGCGCATCTGCTGCCAGCCGGGCACCTGTTCGAGCGCTGTGAGGAACTGTCGGGTCGCGAACTCCGGGTCCATCAACCGGCCGACCGGCCCCCAGCCGCTGCTGGAGCGCTGCTGGAACAGCCCGACCGAGTCGTGGTCCCAGCCGACGCCCTGGTGCGGGTAGTCCTGCGACTCCGGCAGGACGCCGCTGGCGACGTTGTAGAGGTTGCTCTCCTGCATGGCGGTCGCCACCGCGATGACCAGGCCACGCCGCGGAACGCCCATCTTGCGGCCGGCGCGGACGATCGCCTCGGCGTTCTCCATCTGGTCCTCGTCCAGTCCGGCGACCGGCACCGGGTCGGTCGGCTTCGGGACGACCTTGCGTGCTCGGGGGGTCGCGTCCGGGTCGGCGGAGGTCGCGGAGGCCGACGGAGTGGCGGACGGGACGGCGGCGCGGTCGAGCGCACGGGACGCGGCCTGCGGCTCGGCACGCTGCGCCAACTCGACGCCAGAGGTCTTCTCGGTCGCCTGCGCACCGGCGTCCTGGTTCCGGACCTGCGCGACGGCGGCCAGACCGAGACAGCAGACCACACCGGTGGCGAGCGCCACCCGGGCACGGCGTTGGCCGCTCAGGTCGCGGGCGTACGCCCGGAGCCGACTCGCGGCGGTTGTCCGTTCGGCTGAGGTGCCTTCCTCTGTTTCGGCGGTGGGGCTGCTCGGGGCGTACGGGTCGTCGAGGGTGCCGTCGTCACGCATCAGCCGAGGCTAGGCAGACCGAAACCCCGATCACGCACAGTGATCACGTGGCCCTCGCCACAGAATCGGCTCACCCCCGTGGACGAGCGGGGCCGGTCGACTCGCCCGAGGAACGAACCTCGCGTACCGGAGGAAAGCGGCGCGGCACTCAGGCCGGTACGGGCGGCGACAGGGGCGGACATCGGACCGCCCGACCCGACATGATCGACAAACTCGGCCTTTGGGCTGAAGCGCCCATCGGCCGATTGACGTAATCGGGTGGTTCGTCCGATCGTTCCCAGCGGGCGGGCGGCGGGTCGCCCAACTCAGGAATGCACCAGGATGGCGGGTACGTTGCCCGAACCGGGTGCACTCCGTCGCGACGGCATCCAGTAGGCACATTCCAGGGAGGTCCGCACCGGTGCTCGACCCACACGAGCTCTACCAGCTCACCGACGATCTGCCCGACCTCGGGCAACCGGTCCTGATCCAGGCCCTCACCGGGTTCGTGGACGCCGGCAACGCCAGCCGGTTGGCCCGCGAGCAACTGCTCACCTCGCTCGATGGTCGGCCGATCGCCACCTTCGACGTGGACCAGCTCTTCGACTACCGCTCCCGGCGACCGGTGATGACCTTCAACGAGGACCACTGGGAGAGCTTCGACGCGCCCGAGCTGGAGCTGCACCTGCTGCACGACGACGACGAGACGCCGTTCCTGCTGCTCACCGGTCCCGAGCCGGACCTCCAGTGGGAGCGGTTCACCGCCGCCGTGGCGGGGCTCGCCGACCGGCTGGACGTACGGCTCACCGTCGGGCTCAACTCGATCCCCATGGCGGTGCCGCACACCCGGCCGGCCGGCGTGACCGCCCACGCCACCCGCCAGGAGCTGATCAGCGGGTACGAGCCGTGGCTCCAGCGGGTCCAGGTGCCCGGCAGCGTCGGCCATCTGCTGGAGTTCCGCCTCGGCGAGCAGGGCCGCGACGCGCTCGGCTTCGCCGCCCACGTGCCGCACTACGTGGCGCAGACCGAGTACCCGGCCGCCGCCGAGGTGCTGCTGAGCGCGGTGTCCCGCAGCACGGGGCTGCTGCTGCCCGGCGACGGCCTGCGCTCGGCCGCCGAGGTCGTCCGGGTGGAGATCGACCGGCAGGTCGCCCAGACCGAGGACGCCGCCGCCCTGGTCCAGGCCCTGGAAGAGCAGTACGACGCGTTCGCCCGAGGTCGCGGCGAGCGCAGCCTGCTCGCCCCGGACGCCGGTCCGCTGCCCACCGCCGACGAACTCGGCGCCGAGCTGGAACGGTTCCTGGCCGAACAGACCCGTCCCGGCGACACCCCGGGCAACTGAGCCGGCCGACTTTCGCCGGCACCGGACGTCGACACGGCGCGCGCTGAGCCGGCGTCGTGGCGGCGGATGCGGCAGGGTGGAGACATGCGCCTGGCGACCTGGAACGTGAACTCGGTTAAGGCCCGGCTGCCCCGGCTGTTGGAATGGCTGGCCGGCACCGGGCCCGACGTCGTCTGCCTGCAGGAGACGAAGTGCCCGGACGGCGCGTTTCCGGTGGCCGAGGTGGGCGAGCTTGGCTACACGGTGGCCAGCCACAGCGACGGCCGCTGGAACGGGGTCGCGATCCTGTCCCGGGTCGGGCTCGACGACGTCCGCGTCGGCTTCGCGGGTGAGCCCGGCTTTCCCGAGCCGGAGGCCCGGGCCATCTCCGCCACCTGCGCCGGGGTGCGGGTCTGGTCGGTGTACGTGCCCAACGGGCGCACGCCCGACGACCCGCACTACGCGTACAAGCTGGCCTGGTTCGCGGCGCTGCGCAACGCGCTGGAAGCGGAGCTGGCCGGTGGCCTGCCGCTGGCCAGCTGCGGCGACTTCAACGTCGCCCCGACCGACGCCGACGTCTGGGATCCGGCGGTGTTCACCCACTCCACGCACGTCACCCCGGCCGAGCGGGCCGCCCTGGCCGCGCTGCGCGACCTCGGCCTCAGCGACGTGGTGCCGACCCCGATGAAGGGGCCGCACCCGTTCACGTACTGGGACTACCGCGCCGGGATGTTCCACCAGAACAAGGGCATGAGAATCGACCTGGTGTACGCCTCCGCGCCGTTCACCCGGGCGGTCCGCTCGGCGTACGTCGACCGGGAGGCCCGCAAGGGCAAGGGCCCCTCCGACCACGCGCCGATCGTGGTCGACGCGGACCTCGTTCCGGCGGTCGAGGCGTTCTGATTGCCGGCGAAACCCGCTGCTTCGTCTACACGAGGTGGAAGAGCGAGGAGGCGTACCAGGCCTGGGCCTCCGGCCCTGCCCGCGCCGCGCACGGCACCGCTCCCGGCGACACGCCCCGCCCGCTGAGCCGCCGGCGCAGATCAGGGCTTGCGGGACGACTGGAGGGTGGCGAAGGCGATCACGTTGTCGGCGTACCCGGTGCGACCGCCGATGAACTGGCCGCCGCAGGTGATGAGCCGCAGCCCGGCGGGCCCGTCGTGCCCGTAGATGCGCTCGGCGGGTAGCTGATCCTTCGGGAAGCGCTCGACGGTGTCGACCTTGAACACCACCGTCGACCGGTCCGCCCGGGCCACCTCGATCAGGTCACCGGGCTTCAGTTTGCCCAGGTCGTAGAAGACCGACGGGCCGTTCTTGGTGTCCACGTGCCCGACGATGACCGCCGGACCGGGCTCGCCGGGCGTCGGCCCACGGTCGTACCAGCCGGTCTCGTTGTGCTTCTCCAGCGGCGGTACGGCGATCGTCCCGTCCCGTGCCTGTCCGACGGGCGCCACCGGCGCGGCCACCTTGATCGCCGGAACGGTGAGTCGCACCGGGCGGCTGGCCGACAGCCCGACCGTCTCGCTGCGGGGCGGGCGGTCGCCGCCGCCGGCCGGCGCCCAGTCGAGCGGACCGACCGAACGGCCCAGCCCCGCCCCCGTGGCGAAGACGCCCACCAGCACCAGCACCACGGCCAGCGGCACCGACCAGGGGCTGCGCCCCGACGGGCGATTGCGCCGTGGAGCGACGGCGGTCGGCGGACGGGCAGCCACTGACCGCCGGTCGTCGGGGACACGCGCCGCCCGCGCCGGCGACGGCTCGTCGGGTGACCACGAGCCGGCGGGTGGGCCCGAACCGGCGGGCGGGCGGGAGCCGGCCGGCGGCGGTGTGGGGCGGAATATCTCCATTGCGATCTCAGCGGCGCGCGACGCCACGGACGGTACGGGGACGCCGCAGGGCCACCACGGCGATGACCAGCCCGGCGACGGTGAACGCCGCTCCGCTGGGCAGCAGCAGTCTGCCGGTCATCCCCCCGGCGCTGCCACCGAAGCCCGTGGCCGGGCCTCGACTGGGCTGGGGGGACGGCACCTTCTTGACCACCTGCAGCATGGTCGACGCCGTCTCGCCGTCGGGGCACTCCAGCTTGACCCGGTAGTTGCCGGGGCGGGTGCGCTCGCGCACCATGGGCGCCGCGGTGAGCACGCCGTGCTGCGGTTGCACGCCGACCGCGCCGAACGCGTCGGAGACGACGGTGGCACCGACCGAGTTGTCCCGGCAGCTCGCCCGAATGCCGACCAGGTAGCCGGGCTGCACCGTGCTGGGGCTCACCTCGACGAAGACGTCCACCACGGGACCGGGCTGCGGCGCGCCACCCGGCGGGCCTCCGGGCTGCGGCGCGGACGCGGCGGCCGGCAGGGCGTCGAGCAACCCAGCGGACGCGGCAGCGGCCGACAACGGGTCGAGCAGTTCAGTGGACGCGGCGGCGGCCGGCGGGGCAGCGGGCGCGGCAGAGGCGGCGAACGCGGGAGCGGCGGCCAGCAGGGGGAAGGCGAGCATGGTCGCCACCGACAGAAGCACGCCGCCGCGGGTCACTGCCACGATGCCCCCTCTCGACGCCGTCGTACCGCGCCGGGCAGCGGACCGCCCGGCCTGCCGTACCAGATCGATCCTCTCATTCCCGGTCGCACATCACATCCGATCCGCCGACGACGTCGCGTACGCTCGGGTCGCTGTGACCATCACCGACCCTGACCCCGCCACCATCCCGCCCGCGGCCCGGACGATCCGCACCTTCCACCCCCGCCGGGGGCGGATGAGCAGCCGGCAGACCGAGGCGCTGGACCGGCTGTGGTCCTCTTACGGCCTGGACGTGTCGGGCGAGCCCGTCGACCTGGCCGCCATCTTCGGCCGCCGGGCCCCGGTGGTGTTGGAGATCGGCTCGGGCATGGGCGACAGCACAGCCGCGATGGCCGCCGCCGACCCGGATCGAGATTATCTGGCGGTCGAGGTGCACACGCCGGGAATCGCGAACCTGATCGACCTGGTGGACCGCGCTGACCTGGGGAATGTGCGGGTGGCCCGAGGTGACGCGTTGGAGCTGGTCAGCGGGCTGCCGGAGGGTGCGCTGGCCGCCGTACACGTGTTCTTTCCCGACCCGTGGCCGAAGGCCCGGCACCACAAGCGGCGGATCATCCAGCCGGCGCACGTGGCGCTGCTGCGGTCCCGGCTGGTCCCCGGCGGCGTGCTGCACTGCGCGACCGACTGGGCCGAGTACGCCGAGGCGATGCGGGAGACCCTGGACGCGGACCCGGAGCTGGTCGACGCGTACGGCGGCTTCGCGCCCCGTCCGGCGCACCGCCCGGTGACGAAGTTCGAGCGGCGGGCGATCACCGCCGGCCGGCCGGTCGCCGACCTGATCTTCCGACGGCGCTGACTGATCTTTCGGCAGCGCTGACTGATCTTCCGGCGGTGCTGAAAGGAGAGCCGGTTGGCGCCGGAGGGCATGATCCAGGCACCATGGACAGGCTATGACGCTCACCGCCGCGCTACCGACAAGCGCCGACCCCGACACCCTCTTCGACGCGTTCGCCGGCTGGGCGAAGGAGCGCGGCCTCGACCTCTACCCCCATCAGGAGGAGGCGGTCATCGAGATCGTCTCCGGCGCCAATCTGATCATGAACACGCCCACCGGCTCGGGCAAGAGCCTGGTGGCCATCGCCGCGCACTTCGCGGCCCTGGCCGACAGCCGGACGACCTTCTACACCGCGCCGATCAAGGCGTTGGTGTCGGAGAAGTTCTTCGCGCTCTGCGAGGTCTTCGGCGCCGAGAACGTCGGCATGCTGACGGGCGACGCCAGCGTCAACGCCGACGCCCCGATCATCTGCTGCACGGCGGAGATCCTGGCCAACCTGGCGCTGCGCGAGGGCGACCGGGCCGACGTCGGCCAGGTGATCATGGACGAGTTCCACTTCTACGCCGAGCCGGACCGTGGTTGGGCCTGGCAGGTGCCGATCATCGAGCTGCCACAGGCACAGTTCATCCTGATGTCCGCCACCCTGGGGGACACCACCCGGTTCGTGGACGACCTGACCCGACGCACCGGACGGCCGACGGCCGTCGTGCGCACGGCCGAGCGGCCGGTCCCGCTGATCTTCTCGTACGCGATGACCCCGCTGCACGAGACGCTCGAAGAGCTGCTGGAGACCAAGCAGGCCCCGGTGTACGTCGTGCACTTCACGCAGGCCGCCGCGCTGGAACGCGCCCAGGCGCTGATGAGCGTCAACGTCTGCACGCGCGCCGAGAAGGACATGATCGCGCAGGCGATCGGCGGTTTCCGGTTCACCTCCGGCTTCGGCAAGACACTGTCCCGGCTGGTCCGGCACGGCATCGGCGTACACCACGCCGGCATGCTGCCCAAGTACCGCCGTCTCGTCGAGACCCTGGCGCAGGCGGGCCTGCTCAAGGTCATCTGTGGCACCGACACTCTCGGCGTCGGCATCAACGTCCCGATCCGCACCGTGCTGTTCACCGGCCTCTCGAAGTACGACGGGGTCCGGACCCGGCTGCTCAAGAACCGCGAGTTCCACCAGATCGCCGGGCGGGCCGGGCGGGCCGGGTACGACACCATCGGCCGGGTCGTGGTGCAGGCCCCCGAGCACGTGATCGACAACGAGAAGGCCCTCGCCAAGGCCGGTGACGACCCGAAGAAGCGCCGCAAGGTGGTCCGCAAGAAGCCGCCGGAGGGTTCGATCGGCTGGGGCCAGCCCACCTTCGACCGGCTGGTCGACGCCGAGCCGGAGCCGCTGACGTCCAGGTTCCAGGTCAGCCACTCGATGCTGCTCAACGTGATCGGCCGTCCCGGTGACGCGTTCGCGGCGATGCGGCACCTGCTCACCGACAACCACGAGGAGCCCGCCGCGCAGCGTCGGCACATCCGCCGGGCCATCGCCATCTACCGGGCGCTGCGCGCCGGCGGGGTGGTCGAGGAGCTGCCCGAGCCCGACGAGACCGGCCGGCGGATTCGCCTCACCGTCGACCTCCAGCTCGACTTCGCGCTCAACCAGCCGCTCTCCCCCCTCGCCCTGGCCACCATCGAGCTGCTCGACGCCGAGTCCCCGTCGTACGCCCTGGACGTGCTGAGCGTGATCGAGTCGATCCTCGACGACCCTCGGCAGATCCTGTCCGCGCAGCAGTTCAAGGCACGCGGCGAGGCGGTCGCCGCCATGAAGGCCGAGGGCATCGAGTACGAGGCGCGCCTCGAACTGCTCGACGAGGTGACCCACCCGAAGCCCCTCGCCGAGCTGCTGGAGGCCGCGTACGAGATGTACCGGCAGGGCCACCCGTGGGTCGCGGACCACCAGCTCTCCCCCAAGGCCGTCGTCCGCGACATGTACGAGCGGGCCATGACCTTCACCGAGTACGTGCAGTTCTACGGGCTGACCCGCTCGGAGGGCCTGGTCCTGCGCTACCTGGCCGACGCGTACAAGACGCTGCGGCAGACCGTGCCCGAGGACGCCAAGACCGAGGAGCTGATCGACCTCATCGAGTGGCTGGGCGAGCTGGTCCGCCAGGTCGACTCCAGTCTCATCGACGAGTGGGAGCGGCTGCGCAACCCGTCGGACGTGGCCGAGGTGGCCCAGGCGCACGCTTCCCTGAGCGACCGGCCGCCGGCGGTTACCCGCAACGCGCGGGCGTTCCGGGTGCTGGTGCGCAACGCGCTGTTCCGCCGGGTGGAGCTGGCCGCGCTGCGTCGCTGGGACCTGCTCGCCGAGTTGG
Organism: Micromonospora sp. DT4; assembly: GCF_049841675.1. NCBI lineage: Bacteria > Bacillati > Actinomycetota > Actinomycetes > Micromonosporales > Micromonosporaceae > Micromonospora > Micromonospora sp. DT4. The sequence continues at coordinate 1,800 of NZ_JBNCKT010000125.1, read as the reverse complement.
ACTCCGCCGACGGCTGGGACTACGACGCGTGGGCCGACGCCCTCGCGCCGTACTTCGAGGCGTACGACTCGATCGGGGTCGGGCCGGACGCCCGCGGCCCGGCGCTACTCATGATCGAGCAGGGCCGGGAGCGGTGGACCGTACGGCAGATCTTCGACGACCCGGACGGCGACCACGACTGGGGCATCAGCGCCGAGATCGACCTCGTCGCCTCGGACGAGGTCGGCGCGGCGGTCGTACGGCTCACCGACGTCGGCCAGCTCTGACGCGTCCCCCGCCTTGTCAGACGGTGAACCAGAGCCGACGGCGACGAGCGAGGACGAGCAGGATCGCGCCCACGACCAGCAGCAGAAGCGCACCGGCGACCACGCCGCCGGTCGATTGACCGGTCACCGGCAGGCCACCGCCCCCACCCTCGCCGTCGGCACAACCCGCCGGCTGCTCCCACCGGTACGGACCCTTCAGGTGGGTGGCCTGCGGGTCGAAAAAGTCCGACCGGAGCGTGACGGCCCGTCCGGCTACCGCTGGGAGGACACCTCGACGCTCCGGTGGTGACCCGCGTCACTCACCCTGCGGTCGTCGGGACGCGTCCAGCCCTGAACTTCACTGGGCAATGTCAGACCCGTCGATTAGAATGCATGTACTAATAAAGATCCTGACCTGCAGGATTACGACTGGGAGGCCGCCCGTGACCGCGCCCACCTCCACGCCCCTGACGCCCTACACCACCCTGCTCGGCTTCACCCGCTACGTCGACCGCACCGGCCCCACCAAGGCGACCTTCGTGGGTGGTCTGCGCAAGCAACGCGCCAGCCGCTCCGGCTTCAACCCGCACGGCCAGTTCGTCAAGGCGCTCAAGGCCGACATCGCCTTCCACACCGGCGGCACCCACCTGTCCGGGGTGGTCGACGTGGTCAAGCCACGCTGGCGCCCGCTCTACCAGGCACTGGTGCCCGGCGCCACGGCCTGGCTGCACTCCCTCGGCGATCCGGCCACCCTCGACCTGGCCCAGACCCGCGACGCCCTGGCCATGCTCGGCGACCTACCCGTCAAGATCAACCCCCACTTCGGCGTACGCCACGCCGACGGTCGCGCCGACGCGGTCCGACTGCACTTCGACGAGGCGCCACCGAGCAAGGAGTCGATGCTCGCCACCCTGCACCTGATGGCCCGCCACATGGACGCGGTCCTCCCGCACGCCGAGCCGGTCCTGGTCGACGTCCGGCGCGGCCAGGCCCACCGCATGCCCACCGACGCCAAGTCCGAGCAGATCGAACGCTGGCTGGCCGGCGAAGCCGCCGCCTTCCGCGCCATCTGGTCCACCGCCGCCTGACCCACCCAGCCCCGCCCGGTTTCCGCCCGCGCCCCACCCGCCCAGCCAAGGTCTGCGCAACAACAGGGATACTGCTGCCTCCCGCGATCGGGAGGCAGCAAGACCACTGAAGCTTCCACGGTAACTATTCGGGACTGCAAAAAAAAAGGCCCTGTCGCACTTTCGGTGGTGACATTTCGTAGCGACACCATTGACGTGAGCGCAAGCCTCTGGCCACGGCACTTCCGATGCTGACCGCTCGTTGCCGGGGAAGCCGCGCCCACGACGTTCTGCGCTTTTTGCTTCAATTGCGACAGTTTGGGCAGCGCCGCCACCCAGGCGAGTAGACCGTCACGCCCTGCTACCACCGGATATGAGCCAGGGCCGTTAAGTTGACAGTCCCCCGATAGCGCGAACGTTGCCTGATGCGGTAGTAGTTGTGTCATCTGCAGTCGAGGACCGCGGCGGCGAGGTTCTGCAGTTCTGTG
>NZ_JBNCKT010000124.1:0-14581 GCF_049841675.1 Micromonospora sp. DT4 | reverse complement strand
TGGGCGATGGCCCGACAGTCACCGGTGCACTCGAACCCCGATCGGCCCGAGTGAGACAAGGGTGCACCAATGAGCGGTCCTGACAACCTACGCAGGACGGGCCAGTCGAGGTCCAGGTCTGTCGGCTTTCCGATCGAATGCTCTCCGTCGGTCGGATTCTGGTTTCCGATGTAGAGCCCGCGTCTGTCCTGTATGGATCGATCCATGTATTAGCCTCCACCCTCTGCCATTCGAGCGCCGCCGAGACCTCCTGCGAGCGGGGCAATCACTACCTCGACCGAGCCCTGCTGGTCGACACCCTCAACGGCCCTGGCTCCGGATTCTTCGCCCGATGAGCTACGACCGATTCGTGGAGGTGGTCGCCGACATTGCCACCAACCTCCCCGCCGATCACGTCACCGCCTGGGCCGGTGTGCTGATGGGCTTGGACAAGCCCGGCAACAGTGCGACAGCCGCCGAACTGATCGGCGCCCGGCCCGGGTTCTCTGTCGGCACCCACTGGAACGGCTGATGAAGAGCTGGCGAGCCGAGGCACCCGACCTCCCTGGTTCAGCTGTCGCTCTCGTCCTGCGCAGCGCCGCCCTCCTGCACCGGCGCGCGGAGGAGAGGCACACCGAGCTGACAGTGAGCGGACCAACCAGTGCGGCCGTGCCGGTGCGGCTTACCAGCTCCGTGGTTGTCGAGATCATTCGGGCTGCCCGGAGCAGCCTGCTCGTGGCGAGCTTCGCCGCTTACGGGGTCGCCGAGGTGGTCCAACCCGGGGCGGTGACTGCCGAAGAAGGATCGCCCGCGTGGCCTGGTCGGCTACCTTCTGCGGGAGGCGGGCAGCGAGGGGCGGAGCCTTTGGCCGACCAAGATCGGAGCTGAGTTGTCTCCTGGGTGTGCCCGATGATCTTCGTCCGACGTTCGCGCAGCTCAGAGGAGGTTTGTGGTGGGCCGCCAGGGACTCGAACCCTGAACCTATGGATTAAAAGTGCCCAGGGTGTGACAAAGTGCCACGAAGGCTTTCTGCCGTCGCGGCCTCGGCTTGCCGTCCGAGTAACGGCGATGCTGTCCCGTGGTGTCCGCGCCGGTCCAGGGCCTGGTTGCGGTGTACCGCGCGGCGGTGTGCGGCCCACCTTGGGGTGATGTCCGGGGGTTGCGTGGTGGGTCCGCCCTGGGTTGGGGACGTCCGAGCACCCGGGGAGCGGCCCATCGGTGGTACAAACGCGGTTCGCCCCGTCTCCTTGGGCCGAACGTCGACCCCGTTGTCGCGTCCAAAGGGTCGACAGGACTGGGAAGAAATTGGGGCGCGGTGCTGATCTTCGCTGGCCATACTGGTGCCCATGAAGCTTGCTGAGGCCCTGGCGCTGCGCGCGGACGCGGCGCGACGCGCCGAACAACTCCGTGCCCGCATCACGGCCAGTGCCCGCTACCAGGAGGGCGAGGCCCCTGCGGAAGACGCCTCGGCTCTCCTGAGCGAGGTGGGCGAGGCACTCGGTGAGCTGGAATCGCTGATCCGGCAGATCAATCGCACCAACGCTACAACCACCGTGGACGGCGGCGCCACGCTTACTGACGCGCTGGCGCGTCGCGACGTGCTTCGTCTGCGGCACAGCGTGGTCACCTCGGCGGCGGACGCCGCCGCGGGTGAAGGCCAGCGCGGATATCGTCAGCTGCGGTCGGAGTTGAAAATGATCCCGGCGCTGCCGGTGGCCGAGCTGCGCCGACAGGCCGACGACCTCGCCCGGCAGCTTCGCGAGGTCGACACGCTGATCCAGCGGACGAACTGGGAGGTGGAGCTGCTGGACTGAGGGTTGCGGAGCAGGTAGCCGACGTGGAGGCGTGCACGAACCCGCGAGCCGGCGGGTAACCCGGCTCACTCCTGGCGCGCCGAGGGCAGGCGCAGGGGTTCGATTCCCCGGCATACATCGCATGCCCAGCACAGCACACAGGTGACGGCGCACAGGGCACGGCACACTACCGGGTGCAGATCCACGACGGCGAGGGTGGGACAGGGGACTTCCGCAACCTCGTACAGCAGGGCGTGGCAGCGCCTGACCGCCATTGTGTCGCGATCGGGCGTCGAAGACTTCCAACAGACATCGTTACGGCGCGGCTACCGGGTAATCGATCTCGGCGAGGTCCTCGCGCACCAGGGCAACGGTGAGTTGAGGGTTCAGGGCGCGAACCGCCGCGTCGGTGAGTGGCCGGTGCGCGACGACGTGCGCGACCGCCGCCGGGTCCACCTGGATCTCGTAGTAGTCGCCGCAGAATTCGACGAACCGGTCGACGATGTCGTCGAGCAGGATGTCGAGCAGGTAGTAGCCATCCGGCCCGAAGTCGTACGGCCCCCGCAGCGGCGCGAAGACGATGCCTTCTCCGGCGCGCCAGCGGTCGTCTCCGGTCAACCGCCACAGCACACTGGTGGCGAAGAACTGCCCCGTTTCGTCGCAGAACGCAGGTTCGGCCACCTGCGGGTGGAACGCCTCGGGGAGGCCGTCGAGCAGGCCAGGCCACAACTCATGGTCTGCGTCGCGGTAGGGCGACATCGCCGACTCATGATCGAAGACCCGGATGAACCCGCCGTGGCTCGTGAATACGATGGTCCACTCGTCGCCGCTGCCGTTGCTCATCGGCGCCGCTTCGTCCCGGCCCCAGCGGGAGGTGTAGGCGTAGTAGGGCGCCCCGCCGTCGATGATGCGTTCCAGAACGGCCAGCGCCTTGCAGCGCTTCCGTAGCTCGTCGATGGCGGGCAGTCGGGCGGCGATGTCGTACGCGGTCACCGGACGACCCTACGGGGGTGTACGACGTATGCGGCTATGCAAGGCGGGCCGGCGCGGGCGCACAGTGATTTACGAGAGCTCTGCTTAGCGATACCTGCTTCCGGCATCGCCAACCTTTACAACATCATTCTCACCGGCTGACCAACAGCGCCGCCCCAGCCAACGCCTTCACCCAGTTACGAGACGTCCCTTGGCCACCGGTATTCAGAACGCCGACGCTGGTCAGGAACGTGAACGCCGTCGGGGCAGGGGTGACTGCTGATCGTGCGCGCCGCCTCAGCCGAGTCCGGCCCCATCGAGCCGGTCCAGCAGGCGACGATGTTCGAGGTCGCCTGCACGAATGCCTGAACTCCTCTGCGCGGCCTGATGATCCGCAGTCACATGCGCTGTTCCCACCAGGGGGCATGAGGATGAGCCCACAGGTTAGGCAGGGTTCGACTCAGGAAGAGCTGGTCGGTCGCATCCACGAGGCGGCGCAGTTCTCGGGCTGCCCGTCGAGGTAGTGATTGCAGGGCGATCTCCAGTACCTCCCGATGGGCCAGCGTGCAGCCACAGGGGCATTCACCGAAGTCGTCCACAAGGCGGGCTGCCGGACCGCGTGCGATGCCGGTCCAGTGTGTAGCGCCTCGCCGACGCCGCCGGGCCGTAGTCGGTTGTCTCGGCGCTCCAGCCGGACGATGTCGGCGGCCACTTTGCCCGAGATCCCGTGAAAATGGGCACGTGACTCGCGTGTGTGGCGCCGAGGGGGTCGAGCGGCACGTAGTGCCGCTGGCCGTCTACGCGGCACGAGCCTTTCGATGTGCAGCAGTCATGGCGAGAGTATAGGTCGGGTTGCATGGGCAGAGCGGCGGTCGAGTCGCGGGTCTGGATCGTATGGGATTCCAGATGGGGTCTGCCGGCCCGGTTGAGCCGGCAGACAAAGATGGTGTGCGTGACCGATGTGGAGACCTTGATCAGGCAGGTGTGGAGCCCGGACGTCCGGCCGCTAGCCGAGGAGGCGTGGCGTTGCTACAACGCGGGAGCCACCCGTGCATGTATCGCCTCGACTTGGACGGCGGTCACCGCCGATATCATCACCAAGCTCGTGCGGATGGCCGACGACGGCGATAACCAAGCGGTGCCGTTCCGCACGACCTTGACCGAGGCCCAGAGCAAGGGGTTGAGCAAGGATGGCGTGCGGGCCATGCAGGCGCTTGAGGCGACGCTGCTGGATAAGGCCAGTGAGTTCGAGCTGATTGACTCAATCGGCGTGCGGGAACTGGAGCGCATCCGCGAGGACCGCAATCTGTGTGTACACCCGTCGCTGCGCGCCCTCGGCGACGTCTACGAGCCCCGCCCGGAAGTCGCCCGCGGCCACCTGGCCGTCGCGTTGACCACGCTACTCACCCACCCGCCGACCCAGGGCCGCAAGGTAATCGAGGATTTCTCTACTTACATCTGCGACCCGTTGTTCGTGTCGACGCTTCCACACATTCAGGCCACCTTTTTCGACCGCGTCCGCACCGCGACCCGTTCCACGATCGTCACCTTCGCCGCCAAGCACGCGCTACTCGAACTCGATCCCGCTGGCCTGATGGCTGCCGTCGAGCACGCCGATCGGATGGCCGTGGCGTTGCTCGCCTTCGCGCAACGCGACCGGGAACTGGTCCGTACGGCGGTCGCCGGCCAGAGTGAACGATTCCAGGTGCTCGACGGCGCCGCGCAGCTGCGGGCACTCGTACGGCTCGGGGACCAGGACTTCTTCTGGAGTAGTGTGGACCAAGCCCTGGTTACCCGCTTGCAGGGCCTGATACGCGTGCCGGTCACTCTCTCGGAGTGGGAACCGCTCCCGGCCGAGATCACTGCGGCTATCGCATTGGTTCGCAGCCCGTTCGCACGCGAGTGGCTGCCGATGTTGGAGAACCAGTCCGCGATGCTTTCGTGGACGCAGCGCCTGTTCGTGGCTGGAGCGCGACCTGACCCATACTTCTTGCCTGCGGTGATCCAGCTCGTTCGGGAGGCGGCGAGCTTTCGCTTCGGCGAACAGGCTGGCCGGGTTCTCGTCCAGCATGCCCCGTTCCTGACCCTCGAGACGCTGCGCACCGTGCTGGTCGCCTGGTCCAGCAACGAGCAGTGCCGTCGAGCCTCCGAGATGACCACTCTCGCGGTCCACCTGCTCCAAGGAACCGCGCACCTCGGCCCGACGCGGGCCCCGGTGTTCGGCGAGTTCCTGACCAATGTCCGAGCGATCGAAGGGACCAGCGACTACTACAGCTATCCTGCGCTGGAGCAAGCCCTGAGCAACGTCGGGTACAACCCGTCCGTGTAGGTGTCTCGATACGCCGAAGGGCTCCCCGGCCTCGGCGAGCCCTTTCCGGGTGAGAGCGAATCCGCTCAGGCAGCCTTGGCCGTCTGGATCGTGATCGATCGGCCGGCGGGGACCACGACCGTGATGTGCTGGTCCTCGCCCAGGATCATCACCACGTCGTCGAGCACGGCGCGGCTGCCCGAGTCGGTCTTCTCGACCAGCACGTCGCCGCCGGCGACTACGGCGGTCTCGACGTACTTCACCGGCCAGGCGTCCCCCTGCCGCCCCCACGGGGCGGCAGGGGTGGGCTGGTCGATCAGGTGCGCCCAGGTGGTCGAGGGCGACCCGGTGAAGGTGACCTTCTTGTCGGCCCCCCTGCTGTGCCCGGTGATGTCGTACGTCGCCACTACTTTGTTCTCGAAGACGGCCGCGAGAACGTCGCAGAACTTCAGCTTCTCGTCCGCGATCGGCCAGAACCCCAGCACGGCGTCGTCCTGGGTCATGCGGCCTTCCTGGACCAACGGCCAGGTCTTGTTGACGTGAACTACGATCATTGCATCTCCAAATGAGTTTAGGACCATCTAGCCGTGGTCGGCTAGCAGAAGGTTACACTCTTAGAGATATGGCTGCAACTCTTATTTAGTTGTACTCACGGCACGGCGTCCGGAAACGAACGTTCGTGATACACCCGGGCGCGCACCCCGTTCCCCCAGGTCAGGATCCCGCCAGCCCGTCGGTACAGCGCGGGATCCCGCCCGGGGGCCGGTCAGTTGTCGGTGCTCAGGTGGTCGAGGAGCCAGCCGGTCAGAGCGCGAGTGGCGCCAGCGAGTACGCCGGTGATCACTGCGAGGGTGATCCGGGTGCGGCACGGCTGGCGGCCATGGGGGTGCTGCGGGGATCGGGTCATCAGATGCTCCCTGGATGTCGGAGACGAAAGCGGAGCCAGCGCCGGCTTGCGTATTCAGACTCGGCCCGTCTCGCGAGGGCTGACCTGAGTGCCGACGGGTGTCGAGCAGCCCGCGACTGGTGGCGGTGGGGCATCATCGGTCGGCGATGAATGCCGACAAGTCCCGACGAGTGCCCCGCCCGCCTATGGCGGCCGCCAAGCGCGCCCCGGTGCGCCGCCCGCGGAAGCTGGCCCGGCCCGAACTCGACGCCGGGCCGCAGCGGGATGTCCGCGATCTGCTCTACGACCTGCGCGAGAAAGCGGGCAGGCCCGCGCTGGAGGATCTGGAGAAGCGGATTGCCGGCGATGACCGCCTCGACGGTTCACCGAAGAAGGACGTGATCCACCAGATCATCTCCCGGGGTGGGCCAGCTGCCCTGGATGATGTCCGCGCGGTCGCCCTGGTGCTGGCGCTGGCCTGCGGGGAGGATAAGTACAAGATCGTCAATCGGGTCACCCAGTTGATGCACTCGATCGATCGGCCATCTGGGCCGTCGCGAGACGAATCCAGCGATAACACCTCCGCCCCAGAGCCTCCACCAGCCGCTGACATGACGGCCGTCGTCGTCGCCCGCCCGGAAACCGGCGAGGCCCCCGGGCACTTGTTCGTCGCCGACTGGGTCCCGATGCTCGGCGACGACGTCGCATTCACCCTGACCGGGATCATCGAGTCTGTACACGTCGGAGTGCCGTTGCTGACCGACTGGCTCACCGCCGAACTCGCCCGACGTTCGGCCTTCGACATTCCGGACGACGACGTGAAGAAGCAGATCCTGCGTCCGGTCCGGATGGCGAAGGTACGGTTGGAACGGCTGGGACCGGAACTGGTCCGGCTGGCTCGTGCCGCGCGTGCTGCGAGTTATACCGACGCCGAGATCCGCACGATCCTGAACCGGGCGCTGTCCTTCAAGGTCAACGGTCTCCTGTCGAGCGCCGATCATCCTGGCTATCCGCACCCGCTCGACCTCGGCGAGATGGCGGCGTTCACCTTCGGGTACGCCAAGAAGGACCTAATCCAGCTCGGCTTCGACGCTGGCCGAGGTCGCGGCGGAGTCCGGGCGTACGTGCCGCGCGAGATCCTGCTGAATTCCCCCGAGCTGATGGAGATCGGCACGCTGCTTGCCCCTGCGGCTTTCTCCGCGTCGGCGAGGCTCTATCGCGCCTGCCAGTCCGCGCAGGACTTCAGCTTCATCGGCCTCGCCGACCAACGGCACCTCTGGACGCACTTCGTCCTGCCCCAAGCCTTCGCTCACTACCCCTTCGACGCAGTGATTGTCGAGGCCGACTCCATCCGCGCCTTCGGGCTACCGTGACGGGCTACCTAAGCAACGTCGACACGGTGGGCAGGTGCGTCATGAACGGTCGAGCCTAGGACAAACTCGTCCGAGGCCACAACGCTTAGCCGATGTCAGCTTGAGGTACACCCCGACGCCACAGTCACCATTAGCCTCGCCCCTTCAGTAGGGGTGGGCGGTGCCGTGGTCCGGGAACGCGAAAGTGCCTTCTGATCTGGGAAGATCTGGGATGTCTAAGGCCCTGATCATCTCGCACGGAAGGCACTTTCAAGGTGCAGAGTACCGGCACGCGTCCCAAGCTTGCAGTCTCTGGTGGTGGTCGCGGCGTGGTCGGTCACGCCGGTACCCGGTTGCTGGCCGATATCGCTGAGGTCACGGGTCTGAGTAGCGGTTTCGCTGATGCGCTGGGCGGGTTGCGGCTGCGCCGGCCGGTGCATGAACCGGGGCGGGTGGCCGTGGATGTGGCGGTGATGCTGGCCGACCGGCGGTGAGGCCATCAGCGACCTCGGGGTGCTGCGCGATCAGCCTGGTTTGTTCGGGCCGGTGGCCTCGGATGCGACCGCGTGGCGGGTCCTGGACGGCCTCGACACGGCGGCGTTGTCGCGGCTGCGCCAGGCCCGGGCCGCCGCGCGAGAAGTCGCGTGGGCGCAGATGGGTGAGACCCGCGGCGGGATACCCGCGGCGAAAGCGGCCGGCTTGAATGTTCCCGGGCTGGTGCTGGACATGGACGCGACCCTGGTCATCTGCCATTCGGAGAAGGAATCGGCGACGCGGACGTGGAAGAAGACTTTCGGCTTCCACCCGCTGCTGTGTTTCCTGGACAACACCGGCGAAGCTCTGTCCGGACTGCTGCGCGAGGGCCGGGCCGGGTCGAACACCGCCGCCGATCACATCACCGTCCTGGATCAGGCCCTGGTGCAGATCCCCGACGCCCACCGGCATGGCACCCCGTTGCTGATCCGCACCGACGGTGCCGGCAGCACCCACGGCTTCCTCGCCCATATCCGGTCGTTGCGTGAGCAGGGCATCGACGCCCGATTCTCCGTGGGAGCCGCGATCACCGCGCCGGTGCGCACGGCGATCGAGCAGGCCACCGACTGGATCCCCGCGCTCGACGCCGACGGGGACCTGCGTGACGGTGCGCAGATCTGCGAGATCACCGGGCTGCTCGACACCCACGGCTTCCCGCCCGGCACCCGCCTGATCGCCCGCCGGGAACGACCGCACCCCGGCGCGCAACTGTCACTGTTCGACACGATCAACGGGATGCGTCACCAGGTCGTAGCCACCGACACCCCACCCGGGAACGGCAGCATCCAGTTCCTGGAAGCCCGACACCGCGCCCACGCCCGCGTCGAGGACCGCATCCGCTGCGGCAAAACCACCGGCTTCGGCCGGTTCCCATCGAGGGTCTTCACGATCAACCAGGCCTGGCTACACCTCGCGCTGACCGGTATCGACCTGCTCGCCTGGACCCAAAACCTGCTCCTGCATGAGGACCTCGCCCGCGCGGAGCCCAAGAAACTGCGCTACCGGCTCCTGCACGTCCCAGCCCGGATCGCCCACACCGCACGACGAACCTGGCTACGCATCGCCGACAACTGGCCCTGGGCCGACCAGATCATCACCGCGTTTCACCACCTGACAGCGCTACCCCGACCACTGACCTGAACCAACACCCAGCCCCTGCAACAGGACCGAGGAACCCGGCCACGCGCCGGGCAACCACCATGCCCACCCGCAGAAACCCACCGACCGCAAGCCAACCCACCAAGATCAATCACTCATGAAAGACCGAGGTTAGCACCAAAGAACGTCAGAGTAGGGTCCGGTGTAGCACTCCCTGGCGCAGCTGGAGGCGATGAACTCCGTCAACTCGGGGCCGGGATGGAACCATTCGCTGCCAGGTAGGCGCAGGTAGGCGAAGCGCTCATGGAGCTGATCTTCCAGTTGCTTGCGTTCCTTCTTGCGGTCTTCGGCGATGACGTGCAGCACCTTTAGGCCGTGGGGATTGCCGGTGTGGAAGGAGCGCATCCGCTCGTACGGGCCGCCGCCGGCCTCACCAATCTTGATGTAGGGGCCGCTGGCGACAAAGTACACGCCGGCATAGCAGTGCTCCAGGCCGGGGTCGCCGAAGTCGCCGAAGACTTCCTGGCTGGCTTCGATCATGGCTTCTTTCGGGTCGCCAAGGGTGCCGTACCTGCGGATCTTTTGTCGGTATCGGCCGACTAGCCGCTGCCGGCCCCGGTATTCGTCGTAGGTGGTCATCGCTTGCGATTCTGCCTGGCAGCGCGGGTCGTGGCCAGGCCGGTCTGCGCGGTGGCCACCTCGATGCAGAGCCGTCCGTGTTCGGCGTGGTCGGCCAGTTCGGTACGCAGCCGGTCTGTGTCGGCGGCCGCGGCGCCGGCTTGCTCGGCACTCGCGGGCTTCTGCTCAGGCGGGACGATGGTCGAGGCCGTAGTTGTTCCACCATGACGGTCGGTGCCTTCGAAGGGCTCCTGCGACTCGGGTCAGTAGCAGCCAGTTACCGTTCAGTGTCAGTGCCGCGTCCTCCGGCCTGCTGGCGAGCAGCCGGTCGACGGCCGCGACCATGTCGGGGACCGCCCTGCCGGACGTGTCGTCCTTGAGCATGTGGAAGACGATGTTGACGTACGTGTCTGGTTCCCATTCCCATTGGGAGCCGTCGTCGTCCTCGGCGTCGTAGTAACCGTTTCTGCCGGCATAGACGCTGACGGTGTAGCCGGATTCCTCGCCGAGGTCGGCGCCGAGTAGTCGGGGGTATCCGGGCAGAGTTGACTCCTCGACGTTCCCAGGAGCCGCGATTTCGGCCACATGTTCCAGCGGGATGTCACCCGCCAGCGTCAGTCGGTACTCGATACCCACGTGCTGCCTGCCTTCTCAGTCTCGTCGGACGATCTGAATGATCTCACCGCTGCGGGTCAGCGCCGTGAGTTCTTTGAGGTGGTGGATGGGCCAATCGTCGAACTGCTTCTGCAGGGCGCCGAGGTCGCCACGCCAGTCCTGCAGGTTGAGCATGATCCGTTGGGTCTGCTGGCTGGCCACCTTCCCCGACACTTCCGTCCACACGCCGCGCGTGGCTTTCGCGGGAGTTGGCGAGTAGCAGTCGAAGACATGGCCTTCGATCAGGTAGTCCGGTTCCTTGTCCGGCTTCCCGCCGTCGCCCGTGTTCCGCCGCGCCTCGGCGATCTCCTGCCTGGTCGGGTTCTGGTGCAAGCGGTAACCCTTGCCAGCGACCGTGTCGGCACACGCGTTCTCCAACTCCAACGCACGCTGCACCCTGTGATCCCCCCGTGGCGTAATTTTGGTTCGGGGCCCGGTGGGTGACTCGCCGAGGACGCCGGTCGGGTGCCGGCTCCACGGCGTGGGGTTGCGGTCACCGGAGGCGTCGCCGCCGGAGGCGGGAGGCGGCGGGTTCGGATTGGTGGTGGCAAGAGGGGGCGGGCTGGCCGGTCTGGGACTGCCAGCCCCGATCAGTTTCCCGAGGACCCGATCTGCCGTGCTTCGGTGATCGCGGCTTCGATGAGTTGTCGAGTGGTGCTGGTGCGCTGGACTACGAGTACCAGGACCTGCTTGATGCTTTCCAGCGCCTGTAGCAGGGGTCCGGGCTGCCCGCCCTGCAGGATCATGGTGACGAGCCGCTGCGCTTCACCAACCTGAGCGATCGTCGCTGCCGTCGCGTCTCGGGCGCTGTCTACCGCCGCGTGGACGGGTGTCAGTCCGGCGATCGTTTCTTGTGGGGTTGCTTCGTGTGGAACGGCCGCGGTTGCCTTCGTTGCCTCGCCGATCGAACCGCCGAGGCTGCCCAGGCCGCCTTGAATATCGGTGATCGCACTGCGCACTCGCGTTACGCCCACCGCCACCGCGGCGAAGCCAGCGCCCGCGGCTCGCAGGGCCACCTCCTGTGCCTGATTGTCGGCCGCGGCTGCCAAACCCTGCGCGCGCTCGACGCCTGCCGCCAGGGCCTGGAGTTCAGCGGTGACCTTCTCGATGTGCGACACGTGGCCGACTCCCCAATCGAAGACTGTGATGATGTCCGGCGGCCGAAACTACCGGGGTATCCGGGAGGCCCACCAGCATCGGCAGTCGGAGACCTGGGCGCGTCTTGGGTCTTGACCCCGGAGTGGACGACGGTCATGGACTCCGTCCTAGAGGGGGAGAGTGGCGCTGTCGTAGAACGCGGCGCACTCGGCCTGGCCACCGACGCGCTCGGCCTCATCGAAGCCATCGGAGCGGAGCGGGATCTGAGCGCCCTGCCGGTCCGGTGGCCACGGCTCGGGGTGCTGCTCCACAATCAGGAACAGTTGGCGGAGTTGCCATCCGAGCCACCACCGGGCACAGATGCTTGAAACGGGGAACGGGCCGGCCGGCCTCCATCTGGATCTCGCGGTGGTCCCACAGACCGCCGGGGGCTATGGGGGCCGAGCGGGAAGGCTCCCTTGGTAGCGCCGTAAACCCGAGGTCGCGGAACTGGCGTAGCGCAGCTCCATGCGTCCCAGTCCACCTGCGTCCACGCGAGGGGGGTGTCGTTGCTTGCGGATCAGGTCGTAGCCGTCATGGGTCGAGAGCTTGCAGAGATGGATGTCCGCGCGGCGGGAAGTACTCCCTCTGTGTTTTGGGCGGACTCTCTGCGTATTCGAATCGCGTGAGGTCGCAGGTAGGATCGGATCACCCTGTTGATCGGAGAGTCCAGCGTCGTGAGCCTTATCGACGACCTACAGTGGCGCAGTCTGATTCGGGACGCCACCAACCTCGACAGTCTGTGTAAGCACCTCGATGAAGGCCCGGTCACCTTCTACGTCGGCTTCGACCCGACTGCACCCAGCCTGCACGTTGGCACCTGGTACAGCTGAACACGGCTCGGCGGCTGCAAAGGGCTGGGCACCGGCCGCTCTTGCTGGTTGGTGGCGCGACAGGGCAGATCGGTGACCCAAAGGAGGCTGGCGAGCGGGCGCTAAACCCACCTGAGGTGGTTGCCGAGTGGGTGGCGAAGATCCGTGCTCAGGTCGCTCCGTTCGTTACCTACGAGGGCGACAACGCCGCCGAGGTGGTCAGTAACCTGGACTGGACCGACCCAATGCCGGCGTTAGACTTCCTGCGCAAGGTCGGCAAGCACTTCCCTGTCAACAAGATGGTGGCCCGCGAGGTCGTCAAGGCTCGCCTCGATTCGGGTATCAGTGTCACTGAGTTCAGCTACCAGCTCCTGCAGTCGAACGACTACTTCGAACTCAACAGGCGTTACGGCTGCTCGCTCCAGTTCGGCGGCTCCGACCAGTGGGGAAACATCTCAGCGGGTGTGGACTACATCCGCCGCCGAGGGGCGGGGCCGGTGCACGCATTCACAACCCCGCTGGTGACGAAGGCTGATGGCACGAAGTTCGGCAAGACCGAGGGTCAAGCGGTTTGGCTCGACCCGGCGATGACGAGTCCTTACGACTTCTACCAGTTCTGGTTGAACGCCGACGAACGTGACGTTGTCACGTACCTCAAGTACTACAGCTTCCGCTCCAGGGACGTGATCGAGGATCTGGCCGCGTCGACGGTGCAGCGGCCTGCGGAGCGGCGAGCGCAACGGGCGCTTGCCGCCGAGCTGACTACGCTCGTACACGGCGAGGCCGAATACCGGAAGGTAGTCGCCGAAGGGGCCTGACGCATGATCGCAGGAGACAACGCATCCGCGCGCTTCAAGGCTCTACGGCTGATATGGAACGTAATTAAGCATTCATGCCGTACTCACTGTTCATGAATTTCCGCAAATTGAAGGACCCCGCGATCGCAGTTCAGTCGATAATCTCCGGGATTGGGTGCGGGTGTAGTGCCGCAGCAGGGCAGGATCACGGATCGTCGTGAGCGCGTGATAGTCAGCGATGAAGTAAATCGACTCGTAGCTGTCCGCCAGGTCGAGCGCGGGCAAGATCGCACCGACGTAATTACCCAGGTGCGGCTCGCCGGTCGGCGCGCTCCGATCCTGTGCGATGGACCATTGCCAGGCGGGCAACGGCGAACTCATGCAGTACGGCAAGGTCCCCAGCGGGATCGGTCAGTTCTGGAGTGACGGTGCGAGTAGGGGCGGCACCTGCGATCACCGCGGTGTCGAGCCCTACGCGGCACAGCACCGCCTGCATCTTCATGTCGTATAGCGCACCGAGGCGACGGGCATCGCCCCGTGGTTGTCCGCGAGGTGCAGTGACGCTCGACAACCATGGCGGTGGGCCGCTTCGCCGACGATCTCGTGGAGCGTCATGGCGGCGGCCGACGTCGGGGGCCGGTTCCAGGCGATGAAGTCGACGTCGCTCCAGCCCTCTACGAAGTCTCCCCGCGCGGCGGATCCACAGCCCAATTCCGGCACCTGGGTGTCCGGCGATGGCGACCTGAGCCTCTGCCGCCACCTCGCCGACGAGTTGACTGAGTCCCCGGCTGAACGGCAGAGGGTGCGCAGCATGCCAGGTTATGACGGCCAAGGCCCGATCCAGCATCTGCTGGAACTGGGGATGGCTGGCGGCCTGCCGGGCGGCGGAGGCCTCGAGCCAGCGGGCCTGGACGAAGCCTTCGTCTCGGGCCGGCGTCGTGGCGGTGGTCGCCGTCGTGAAGAGAAACCAGTCGACGGTCTTCGCCGCCGGGGTGCCGTCGTTGTCGGTGAAGGTGTACGCCTCCTGCCCGAGGTACGCGCTGTAATACGTGTCGGTCAGGCCGGCTTCCTCGGCTACCTCTCGCTTGGCTGCTTGAAGTGGTGACTCTCCCGGCTCCAGGCGGCCCTTCGGGGCGACAGTTTGTCGCTCACCGGTCTTGCGGATCTGATCGAGGAGCAGGATGTGAGGAGAGCCGAGGTCGTCGGTCGCGACGACGGCACCGGCGGAGGCGTATCGACGAGTCATGGCTGGATGCCTCCTGAGGATGTCTGCGGGGTCTGGACGCGTCCGGGAGACGAGCCCCGAAGGTCATGATGTCGGCCGTGTCGGCGACCCGATGATCGGTCGCCTGACTTCAGATGGACGCCTGGCGCCGCAGACAGACCCGCTAACTTTCGGTCATCTCTGCATCTGCGAACAGATGCCGGGTGTCGTTGTGGCTGGTGAGGGTCCATCGCCAGCCTGCGGAGGGTCGGGTCCACGACAGCGGTTGCTGCACCCAGGTCGTGACGCTCGCGTGGTACGCCGCGACAGCCGCAGCGGCCCGAACGGCGATAGGCACGGCTAGTACGGCAGCCGTACTTCGTGATCATGGCTGAGGCGGGCGGGAACAGGACGGCCGCCGCGTGATCTTGAGTCTG
>NZ_JBNCKT010000123.1:0-14690 GCF_049841675.1 Micromonospora sp. DT4 | reverse complement strand
AAAGCCGCCGCGCATCACGTACCGCAACACCCATACACGGACAACGATCACGGCACCTTTGGGTTACTGGTCAATACAACTCGAACCAGCCCGGGATCACCTCGTCATAGGCGTGCCACCACCCCCGGGACTTGCTCTCCCGAGCGAGACTGACCAACACCTCGGTCAGCTCGGCAGACGTGCCGTAGAGCTGGCACATCAAGACCACGTCATGGGTACGCAGCGCAGTCTGGCCACTCTCCAATCGGTACATCTTGGCCCGGGACCATTCGAGGTCATTGGCGGCAGCCTCAAGGTTGATTCCGGCTTCCTCACGTGCCTGGCGCAGAAGCCGGCCGAGTTGCCGCCGTGGAACTGACGAACCGACCTCACTCATCCGGCCTCCGGTCTCACCTCACGTGGCCTGTCTGTCTCATCTGGAACAGAACGGCCGGCCAAACGAGACGGCGTCAATCTCGAAGCATGGTTTTCGGCGTGAGACATTGCAGATTCTTGGTTGAATGCAGGATCGTGCCTGGTAGATGCCCTACTTGCATTGATCTCGGGAGGCAGGCCGTGTGCCGTTGGAAGTGGTTTCACCGACCGGACGAGCCCCTCGACGTGGTGGAGCGGACCCGGTTCCCGGACCGCACAGGGGCCTACCGGCTCACCACGCCGCCCGCGTCGAGGAAAGAAAATGGTGCGTCGTCGCCCCAGCGGGGTGATCGTCATGATGGGTGAGCAGCCCCGACCGGAACCGCCATTTCTCGTGACGATGGCGAGCTACGTGATCGACTTCCATCATCGCAACGTCTGCACCAGGTGTGGCCCGGACGGTTCGTGCCCACGGCTGGTCGAGGCGAGTGATCATCTAAAGGCGTGGCGCGACCGGAAACCAGGCGGCCGTGCAGGCGGGTGACCTGCTTCAGGTCACCCGCGCGGCGAGTATCCAGTTCAGCCGGCCGATCCTGTTTCGCGTCATCCGGGTCCTCGACTGGCCAACCTATGACGGGTGGGTCTGGCTCGATGGCTACGAGGTGGGGCCGCGCCTGGACGCTATCGCCCGAAGGTCGATCTTCGTGCGGCCCGCCGGGCTGCGACCAGTGACACCCGTCGTCCCGACGCGGTCGAGGGCACGCTGACACACAGCAGGTCGCCGATGTGGGGGTGTCCGCGCGAGCGGTTACCCCCACATCGGCGACCTGGTGTGGATCATGTCGGGCACGCCGGATCGGGCCGGATCGGGCCGGGCACGCCGGGGTGGGCGGACCTCAGGCGTCGACGGCGGCCATCACGTCGTCGCTGACGTCGAAGTTCGCGTAGACGTTCTGCACGTCGTCGCAGTCCTCCAGAACGTCGATCAGCTTGAAGATCTTGCGGGCGCCCTCTTCGTCCAGCGGCACGTTCATGCTGGGCACGAGGGACGACTCGGCCGACTCGTACTCGATGCCGGCGTCCTGCAACGCCGTCCGCACCGGGATCAGGTCGGTCGGCTCGGAGACCACCTCGAACGCCTCACCGAGGTCGTTGACCTCCTCCGCCCCGGCGTCGAGGACGGCCATCATCACGTCGTCCTCGCTGGTGCCCTCCTTGGGCACGATCACCACGCCCTTGCGGGAGAACATGTACGACACCGAGCCGGCGTCGGCCAGCGAGCCGCCGTTGCGGGTCAGCGCCGTCCGCACCTCGGTGGCCGCGCGGTTGCGGTTGTCGGTCAGACACTCGATCAGCATCGCCACGCCGTTCGGGCCGTACCCCTCGTACATGATGGTCTGCCAGTCGGCGCCGCCGGCCTCCAGGCCGGAGCCCCGCTTGACCGCGCGGTCGATGTTGTCGTTGGGAACCGAGTTCTTCTTCGCCTTCTGGATGGCGTCGAACAGCGTCGGGTTACCGGACGGGTCGCCGCCGCCGGTCCGGGCGGCCACCTCGACGTTCTTGATCAGCTTGGCGAACATCTTGCCGCGCTTGGCGTCGATGACGGCCTTCTTGTGCTTGGTCGTCGCCCACTTTGAGTGGCCGGACATCTTCTACCTCCGTCTGTCATTGCACGCCTGCGTCGACTGCCGCACCGATTCCGCGCCGCATCCGGCGATCCGGCGGCCGGTCGGCCCCGCGGGAAGTGCCGCGCCGGGCGACGGCCCTGCCGAACCGCGGCAATCTTACCGAGGTCACACCCCGCCATGTCACACCCGGGACCTGCCCGGGGCGGCGGTGCGGCGTCGGGGCCCGCCCAGACCAACGGTCCGGGGGCCCGATCCATGCCCGCGCGCTGGCGTCGGCCGCTCAGGCGGTCCGCACCAACTCCACGAAGTACGCGTGCACGCGCAGGTCACCCGTCAGCTCGGGGTGGAACGAGGTGGCCAGCAGATTGCCCTGCCGGACGGCCACGATCCGCTCGGCGGCCGGGCCACCGGTCACCTTCCCGATCACCTCGACGCCCGCGCCGACCCGCTCGACCCACGGCGCGCGGATGAACACGGCGTGAAACGGCTCGCCCGCCACGCCGGTGATCTCCACGGGCGACTCGAACGAGTCGACCTGCCGACCGAACGCGTTGCGCCGTACCGTCATGTCGATGCCGGCGAAACCGCGCTGGTCGGCGCGGCCGTCCAGCACCTCGGTGGCCAGCATGATCATGCCGGCGCACGAGCCGTAGACCGGCATCCCGTCGGCGATCCGCTTGTCGATCGGCTCGCGCAGCTCGAAGATGTCGACGAGTTTGCTGATGGTGGTGGACTCGCCGCCGGGGATCACCAGGCCGTCGACCGCGTCCAGCTCGCCAGCGCGGCGGACCGGACGGGCGTCCGCGCCCGCTGCGGTCAGCGCCGCCATATGCTCGCGGACGTCACCCTGCACCGCGAGAACGCCGATCACGGGTGCCGTCACATCAACACCGATCCTCTCCACGTCCCGCCCGGGGCGGTGCCGACCGTCACCAACCGCGCTCGGCCAGGCGGTGCGGCTGGGGGATCTCGTCGACGTTGATGCCGACCATCGCCTCACCCAGACCGCAGGAGACCTTCGCCAGCACGTCCGGGTCGTCGTGGAACGTGGTGGCCTTGACGATCGCGGCGGCCCGCTGCGCCGGGTTGCCGGCCTTGAAGATGCCGGAGCCCACGAAGACGCCCTCCGCGCCGAGCTGCATCATCATCGCCGCGTCGGCCGGGGTCGCGATCCCGCCGGCGGTGAACAGCACCACGGGCAGCTTGCCGCTCTCGGCGACCTCCTTGACCAGCTCGTACGGGGCCTGCAACTCCTTGGCCGCGACGTACAGCTCGTCGGCCGGCAGCGAGGAGAGCCGACGGATCTCCTGGCGGATCTTCCGCATGTGGGTGGTGGCGTTGGAGACGTCACCGGTGCCCGCCTCGCCCTTGGAGCGGATCATGGCCGCGCCCTCGGTGATCCGGCGCAGCGCCTCGCCCAGGTTCGTCGCGCCACAGACGAAGGGCACGGTGAACGCCCACTTGTCGATGTGGTTCGCGTAGTCGGCCGGCGTCAGCACCTCGGACTCGTCGACGTAGTCCACGCCCAGCGACTGGAGGATCTGCGCCTCGACGAAGTGGCCGATGCGGGCCTTGGCCATCACCGGGATGGAGACGGCGGAGATGATGCCGTCGATCATGTCGGGGTCGCTCATCCGGGACACCCCGCCCTGCGCGCGGATGTCGGCGGGCACCCGCTCCAGCGCCATCACCGCGACGGCGCCGGCGTCCTCGGCGATCTTGGCCTGCTCGGCGTTGACGACGTCCATGATCACGCCGCCCTTGAGCATCTCGGCCATGCCCCGCTTGACGCGGGCCGTGCCGACGACGGGGGCGGTACCGGTGGTCGAGGCGGTGGTGTCGGACACGGGTCAGCACTCCTTGGACGTGCGGTGGGAGGTGGCAGCGGAAATGCTACGCACCGCGCAACGCCGCGCCGACAGCCAATCCGACCCCCGGTGGCCTGCACTGTGGCCCCGCTCACCGGCCGACGACGTCCACCGGCGTTCGCCCGGTCAGCCGGCCGGCACGTCCGCCGGCACGACGAGCGTCGGGTCGTCGATGTCGAAGTAGCGCGGCCACTGGCGGCCCCGCCCCATCCGCAACAACCGCACCAACGGCCGACTGCGCGCCGCACGGGCGTCACGTACCAGATCGGTGTGCACCTGCCGGGACAGCGCGAGCCGGCGGCTCGCCGCGATGACCGCCGTGCAGTCCGGGTCGGTCGGGTCCAACCGCACCGTGCGTAACTGCCGGGTCAGGTCGTTCTCGGCCGCCTCCCGCTCGTCAGGCGCGGCGTCGAGCGCGATCCGGGCCGCCGCGTACAGCTCGACGCCGAAACGCCGCTCCGCCAGCACGGCGGCCGCCGCCGCGCGGCGCAACAGGTGGGCGTCGAGGGCCCGCGCCGCCAGCTCCGCGCGGCCCTGCAGCCGCTCGACCCGGCCGGCGGTCCAGATGAGGTACGCCGCAAGCACCCCCACGAGCACACTCGCGGCCACCACCCACCACATGTGCGGCATCGTAGTGCTGCTCCGTTTCTCCTCCATTGCGCGCGTCGACACCGGTCACCGGCGTCAGCAGGCGCATCATCGGCCACTCCGGCTCAGCCCAGCCCCACCCACTCCTGGTCGATGACCCGCCCGTCGGTCGCCTCGATCGCCGCTGCGTATACCTCCAGAACACGGCGGGCAACCATGGGCCAGTCGAAATTCGCCACCACCTGATCACCGCAGGCGGTCAGCGCCGCCCGTGCCACCGGGTCGTCGAGCAGCTCGGACAGGGCGTCGCGCAGCCCCACCGCGTCGCCGGTCGGGAACAGCCGCCCCGCCCGCCCACCGTCGAGCACGCGGCGGAACGCGTCCAGGTCGCTCGCCACGACCGTGGTGCCGGCGGCCAGCGCCTCGGTGAGGATCATCCCGAACGACTCACCGCCGGTGTTCGGCGCCACGTAGAGGTGCACGCTGCGCAGCATCCGCGCCTTGTCCGCCTCGGAGACCAGACCGAGGAACGTCACCTGATCCCGCAGCTCGGCCGGGAACTGGTCGTACAGGTCGTCCGGGTCACCCGGGCCGGCGACCAGCAGCCGCAGGCCAGGACGGGTCGCCGCCAGCGCCACGAAGGCGTCCCGCAGCACCGGGAAGCCCTTGCGCGCCTCCGTGAACCGGCCCAGGAAACCCACCGTGCCGCCGGTGCCCGGCCCGCACTCCCCCGGCCAGTCCGGCAGCCGCTCGGCGTCGGCGAACTTCGCCACCGCCACCCCGTTGGGGATCTCCACCGCGCCGCCGTCCATGTGCTCGACCTGCACCTTGCGGGCCAGCGCGCTCACCGCGATCCGGGCCGTGATCCGCTCCAACACGATCTGCAGCACGCCCTGCGCCGCGGCCAGCACCCGCGAGCGGGTCATCGCCGTGTGGAAGGTGGCCACCACCGGCCCGCGCGACGACAGCACCGCCAGCAGCGACAGGCTCAACGTCAGCGGCTCGTGCACGTGCAGCACGTCGAAGTCACCGTTGGTGAGCCAGCGCCGGACCCGGGCCGTGGAGACCGGACCGAACGCGATCCGGGCCACCGACCCGTTGTACGGCAGCGGCACCGCCCGACCGGCGGACACCACGTACTCCGGCAGGTCCGCGTCCTCGTCGGCCGGCGCGAGCACGCTGACCTCGTGCCCGAGGGTGATCAGCGTCTCCGCGAGGTCCACGACGTGGTTCTGCACGCCGCCGGGCACATCGAAGGAGTATGGGCAGACGATACCGATCCGCATGCGTCAGCCACCCCCTTCAGGACCGACCCGAGGACGGTGCGGACAGATCCGCGCCTCCCGCGCCGCGCTGGTCCAGCCACATCCGCTGCAACATGTGCCAGTCTTGCGGATGCCGGGCGATACCCGCCGCCAGACCGTCGGCGATCAGCTGCGTCAGCGACCGGACCCGCTCATCCAGAGGCCCCACCTCGGGGCCCGGCACCGGCAGGGGACCGCTGAGCGACGCGCACGCCGCGTCCTCCTCGTACCACATCGACGCCACGTACAGCGGCGCTCCCGTGTGCAGAGCGAGCAGCGCCGGCCCGGCGGGCATCCGGGTCTTCCCACCGAAGAAGTCCACCTCCACCCCGCGGGCGGAGAGGTCCCGGTCGGCCAGCAACGGCACCACCGCACCGGCACGTACGCGGTCCAGCAGCACGTCGAACGCCGGCCGCGGCCCGCCGTGGGTGGGCAGGATCTCCATCCCCAGCCGATCCCGGAAGGCCAGGAACCGCTTGTACACGCCCTCCGGCTTGAGTCGCTCCATGACCGTGCTGATCGGCCAACCGGTGGCCGCCACCCAGGCGCCCGCGGCGTCCCAGTTGCCGGCGTGCGGCAGCGCCACCACCGCGCCCCGGCCGGCGGCGACATCGGCGGCCAGCAGTTCCGCGCCGTCGAGGCGGAACCCGGACAGGATCTGCGCCCGGCTCAACGCCGGCAGGCGGAACGCCTCCATCCAGTACCGGGCGTACGACCGCAGGCCCCGCCGCACGAGGTCGTCCAGCTCGGCCTCGGGCATCTCTGGGCCGACCACCCGGCGTAGGTTGGCGCGCAGCCGGGCCGTACCCCCGCCGCCGCCGCGGTGCGCGCGGTCCGCGCCCGCCTGGAACGCCGCCGCCACCAACGGCCGGGGCAGCGCGCGGACCAGCCGCCAGCCCGCGATGTAGCCCAGCTCGGTGAGGTTCACGTGGCCCGGCCGCCGGTCGTCGGACGGTGAGTCGGCCGCGCGCCGGCCGCGCTCACGCCTGGCCGTCCGGCTGGAGCTGCTGGGCCTGGCGGTAGACGTGCGCCATCCGCTGCCCCACCGTGAAGATGGAGATGGCGGCCAGCAGCCAGAGCGCGATCTCCAGCGCCGGCTTCACGCCCACGCCGGTGAGGATCCCGCCGACACCGACGATCAACAGCCGCTCGGTACGCTCGGCGATGCCCACGTTGCAGGTCATGCCCAGCCCTTCGGCGCGCGCCTTCACGTAGGAGACGAGCCCACCGGCGGCCAGGCA
Source organism: Micromonospora sp. DT4 (assembly GCF_049841675.1). Lineage (NCBI taxonomy): Bacteria > Bacillati > Actinomycetota > Actinomycetes > Micromonosporales > Micromonosporaceae > Micromonospora > Micromonospora sp. DT4. The sequence goes on along the minus strand of NZ_JBNCKT010000123.1, from coordinate 7,707 downwards.
GAGCAGCGCGGCAGCCACCCCGGAGTGATCATTCTGGGTGGCCAGCCAGTACGCCACCGCGCCGAAGACGGCGCTGTCGGCGACCCGGTCCATGCTCGAGTCGAGGAACGCGCCGAACTTGGTGGAGCCGCCGCTCATCCGGGCCATCGTCCCGTCGAGCAGGTCGGTGAGCGCGAACAGGGTGACGATCAGCGCGCCCGCGACCAGGTGGCCGCGGGCACCGAAGCCGAGCGCGCCGACGAGCACACCGACGGTGCCCGCGACGGTGACGACGTTGGGGGTGACGCCCGCGCGCAGCAGGGCGCGGGCAATCGGCTCGACGACGCGGGTCATCCCCGCGCGGGCCGACACTTGGAAGATCTTCGCCATGGCGGTCCCCACGATAACGGTCCGCCCAGCTCCGGCCATAACGCCGGTCCCGACGACCCGCCCGGGGCAGGCTTGTGCCTGTCCGGTTACGGGTGTGAGATCGAGCCGGGAGGTGAGTCAGCTCACCCGCCCGCCCGTTGATTTCCCGCTTCGCAGCGGACCACCGGAGGATATCGCCGCGCACTCGCCCCGGGCCGCTCCACCTCGCGCGGCGGTCGCCACCCACCACCGGCTGAGGGAGGTGCGCCCCATGGCGCAGAAACATCAGGACAAGGGGGCCACTGGCGGCACGCCGGTGGTCACCGAACCCGCGCGGGTCCGCAACGTGGTGCTCGTCGGACATTCCGGCGCGGGCAAGACGACGCTCGTCGAGGCACTGCTCGCCGCGACCGGCACGATCGGCCGGGCCGGCAGCGTCGTCGACGGCACGACCGTGGGCGACCACGACCCCGCCGCCGTACGCCAGCAGCGCTCGGTGAGCCTGTCGTGCGCGCCCCTGCTGCACAACGGCATCAAGGTCAACCTCTTGGACACGCCCGGGTACGCCGACTTCGTCGGTGAGCTGCGCGCCGGTCTGCGGGCCGCCGACGCCGCGCTGTTCGTGGTCTCCGCCGCCGGCGGCATGGACGCGGCCACCGTCGCCCTGTGGGAGGAGTGCGCCGCCGTCGACATGCCGCGCGCCGTCGCGGTGGCCCGACTGGACCAGCCCCGCGCCGACGTTGACGAGACGGTGGCGCTCTGCCAGCGCCTCTTCGGCGACAACGTGATGCCCCTCTACCTGCCGATGCTCGGCGACGACGGCGTGTCCACCGAGGGGCTGCTCGGCCTGATCACCCGTCGGGTCTTCGACTACAGCGCCGGGCTGCCCGCCGACGTCCGCGCTCCCGACCCGGAGCACCAGCGTGCCATCGACGAGTCCCGCGACGAGCTGATCGAGGGGATCATCGCCGAGAGCGAGGACGAGACCCTCATGGACCGCTACCTCGACGGCGAGGAGATCAGCGACGAGGTGCTCATCGACGACCTGGAGAAGGCCGTCGCCCGGGGTCACTTCTACCCGGTGGTGCCGGTCTGCGCCGAGACCGGCGTCGGGTTGGACGTGCTGCTGGAGGTGCTGACCGCCGCCTTCCCGTCGCCGCTGGAGCACGAACTGCCGGCGGTCACCGGGGTGGACGGCTCGCCCCGCCCACCGCTGACCTGCGACCCGGGCGGCCCGCTCGTCGCCGAGGTCGTCAAGACCACCGTCGACCGGCACGTCGGCCGGGTCTCGCTGGTCCGGGTCTTCTCCGGCACGCTGCGTCCCGACGACACGGTGCACATCTGCGGGCACGGTATGGCCGAGCGCGGGCACCCCGACCACGACGCCGACGAGCGGGTCGGCCACCTCTACACCCCGCTGGGCGCCACCCTGCGCGAGGTGCCGTACTGCGTCGCCGGCGACATCTGCGCGATCACCAAGTCTCCCAGCGCGGAGACCGGCGACACCGTGTCGGCCAAGGACGACCCGCTGCTGATCGCGCCGTGGGAGATGCCGGAGCCGCTGCTGCCGGTGGCGATCGTCGCCCGCAGCCGCGCCGACGAGGACGCCCTCGCCCGCAACCTCGCCCGGCTGGTCGCCGGCGACCCCACCCTGCGGCTGGAGCGCAATCCGGAGACCCATCAGCTGGTGCTCTGGTGCATGGGTGAGGCCCATGCCGACGTCGTGCTGGACCGGCTGCGCTCCGGGGGCGTCGAGCTGGACACCGAACCGGTGAAGGTGTCGCTGCGCGAGACGCTGACCGCACCGGCGCGGGGGCACGGCCGGCACGTCAAGCAGTCCGGCGGCCACGGCCAGTACGCCGTCTGCGACATCGAGGTCGAGCCGCTACCCCGTGGCGCCGGCTTCGAGTTCGTCGACCGGATCGTCGGCGGCGCCGTCCCGCACAACTACATCCCGTCGGTGGAGAAGGGCGTCCGCGCCCAGATGGAACGCGGACTGGTCGCCGGTCACCCGGTGGTCGACCTGCGGGTCACCCTGGTCGACGGCAAGGCGCACAGCGTCGACTCCTCCGACGCGGCCTTCCAGACCGCCGGCGCGCTGGCGCTGCGCGACGCCGCCGAACGCGGCCAGCCGGCGCTGCTGGAACCGATCGACGAGGTGACCATCCGCGTGCCGGACGGCTCGGTGGGCCCGGTGATGGGCGACCTGTCCGGCCGGCGCGGCCGGGTGCTCGGCACCGAACCGGACCCGGACGCCGACGGCCGCACCCTGGTCCGCGCCGAGGTGCCGGCCGTCGAACTGCTGCGGTACGCCGTCGAGCTGCGCTCGATGACCGCCGGCACCGGCACCTTCCGCCGCCACTTCGTCCGGCACGACCCGATGCCCACCCACCTGGCCGACCAGACCCGCAAAGAACACACCCCCTGACAACCCCCGCGCCACCCACCCCGCCCCCGCAGGTCGCCCCGGCCCGGCCCGCCCCGCCCCGCAGGACGGCGGGTCGATCATGGAGTTGTGGTGGGCGAGATGGCCGCCCATAACGGATATGCGAGGCACCACAACTTCATGATCGACGCGGGAGGGGGCGTGGAGCGTCCGCGGGGCGGTCAGGGGTGGGTTGTGGGGTGGGTGGGGCGGGGCCAGTGGGGGCGGTCGGCGTCGCGGAGGGCGGCGGTGCGCAGGGCGGCGAGTTGGCGTTCCACCTCGACGAACTGGTCCGCCGGCAGCGGGCCCCGGTGCAGCGCCGCAGCGTTCTCCTCGACCTGGGCGACCGTACGGCAACCGGGGATCGGGACGGCGCGCCCGCTGCGAGCCCAGATCCAGCCCAGCGCACCCTGGGCGAGGGTACGACCGTCGGCGGTCAGCGCGGCGCGGACCGCGCCGACCCGGCGCAGCCACTCCGGCGCGGGCCGACCGCCGCGGAACCACTCCAGCCAGCCCGGCGCCAACCCGCGTACGTCGTCGCGGGGCAGCGTGGACGCGGCCGTGTACTTGCCGGTGAGCAGCCCCATCCCGAGGGGCCCCTGGTTGATGCTGGCCAGGTCGTACTTGTCGCAGACGGCGAGCATCTCGGGGGCGTCGCGCAGCACCGACAGGGCGTGCTGCACGGCGGCGGCTCCCGGGGCGGCGTGCCCGAACGCGGCGGCGCGGTCGGTGCGGTCGGTGCTCCACCCGTACGCGCGGATCAGGCCCTCGGCGACCAGCTCCTCGCAGACGGCGAACAGCGCCTCCGCACGGTGCACCGGCAGGTCGGCCAGGTGCAGCTGGTAGAGGTCGATCCGGTCGGTGCCCAACCGGCGCAGCGACCCGGTGACGGCCCGCCGCAGGTGCGCCGTTGACGCGTCCTCCCCGGTCGCCTGTCGGGTCGCCTCGTCGAACGTGTAACCCCACTTGGTGGCGATCACGGCCTCGTCCCGCCGGCCGGCGAGCGCCCGGCCCAGCACCTGCTCACCGTGCCCCGCGCCGTACGTGTCGGCGGTGTCGAAGAGGGTGATGCCCTCGTCGAGCGCGCGACGTACGGCCCGGACGGACTCGTCGTCGTCGACCGCCCCCCAGCCCAGCGGCTGGTTACCCTCGGCCCAGGGACCGGCGATCGCCCAGCACCCCATGCCGAGGGCGCTGACCTCGATGCCGCTGCGCCCCAGCATCCGTGTCGTGACTGCCATCGGCCGATCGTGCCACCTTCACCGCGCCGGGACGCAACAACCACCGACGCGGAAACGCGGTGCACGCGCGCCGACGGGGTACGGCATGATCGTCGCCATGCGACGGCTGGGCGTGGACATCGGCGGTGTGCTCATCGAACCGGCCGACGACGACGCCGACACCTCCTTCTTCGGCGCGCACTACCTGCGGACGCCCATGGTCGACGGGGCGTTCGACGCGCTCGCGGCGCTCGGGCCGGCGTTCGACGAGGTGCATCTGGTGTCGAAGTGCGGCGAGTCCACCGAGCGGCGGACCTGGGAGTGGCTCGCCCACCACGACTTCACCGCCCGCACCGGAATCCCCGTCGAACGGGTGCATTTCTGCCGGACCCGCCCGGGCAAGGCGCCGATCGCCCGGCGGCTCGGCCTGACCCACTTCGTGGACGACAAGTTGGAGGTGCTCGGTTACCTCGACTCGGTGCCGCACCGCTTCCTGTTCCGACCCCGCCCTGCGCAGGTCGCCGCGTACGCCGCGCTGCTGCCGCTCGTACACCGGGTGGAGAGCTGGCCGGAGCTGACCGCCCTGCTGCGCGCCGCCTGACCCGAACCGCGCGGACGCCGCGCCGATCCGGGTCGGACCCGGCGGGTCAGGACGGCCAGGCGCGGGCGAGCATGTCGCGGGTGTCGCCGAGCAGCTGCGGCAGCACCTTGGTACGGCCGATCACCGGCATGAAGTTCGCGTCGCCACCCCAGCGGGGCACCACGTGCTGGTGCAGGTGGGCGGCGATGCCGGCGCCGGCCACCCCGCCCTGGTTCATGCCGAGGTTGAAGCCGTGCGCGTTGCTCACCTTGCGGATCACCCGCATCGCCGTCTGGGTGTACGCGGCGAGCTCGACGGTCTCCGCCTCGTCGAGGTCGGTGTAGTCGGCGACGTGCCGGTACGGGCAGACCAGCAGGTGCCCCGGGTTGTACGGGTATAGGTTGAGCAGGACGAAGACGCGCTCGCCGCGGGCCACCACGAGGCTCTCCTCGGCGGGCAGCCCCGGGGCGAGACAGAACGGGCAGCCGGTCGGCTTCTCGTAGCCCTCGGCGGGGCGGTCCTCACCCGAGATGTAGGTCATCCGGTGCGGCGTCCAGAGCCGTTCCAGGCCGTCCGCCATGCCGCCGCTGTCCGTGTGTCGCTCCGCCCCTGTCACGAGCCGATCCTACGGAGCCACGCCAGCGGGCCGCGACACCCGTCGCGGGAAACTCCCCGCTGCAACTTCTTGACGGATTGACGCCGCGGCTGGTCAGCGCCGAACTGCGGCATCTGACCGGTCCGCTCGGGCCGAAGCTGCGAGCACCGCCGGCTGCGAGCACCGCCGGCTGCGAGCACCGCCGCTGCGAGCGCCGCCCGGGTGAAGATCGTGCTCGAACATGGAAGTGACATGGAAGTAGTGGCCTCCCGCGGCGGGGAGGCCACTACTTCCTGAATCGAGCACGATCAAGCGGGCGGGCGGCCCGCGCCTGCTACTCCGCGGCCGCGGAGGGGCCGACGTTGGTACGGGAGGTGACCACGTCGAGGACGTGGGTCACCGCCTCGGCGATCGGCACCCCGTTGCGCTGGGAGCCGTCGCGGTAGCGGAAGGAGACCGTGCCGGCGGCCACGTCGTCGTCGCCGGCGATCACCATGAACGGGATCTTCTGCTGCTGGGCGGTGCGGATCTTCTTCTGCATCCGGTCGTCGCCCGCGTCCACCTGGGCCCGGATGCCCTCGGCGCGCAGCGCCGCGACGAAGCCGTGCAGGTAGTCGGTGTGGTCATCGCGGATCGGGATGCCGATCACCTGCACCGGAGCCAGCCAGGCCGGGAACGCGCCCGCGTAGTGCTCGACGAGCACCCCGAAGAACCGCTCGATCGACCCGAACAGCGCTCGGTGGATCATCACTGGCCGCTGCCGGCTGCCGTCGGCGGCCTGGTACTCCAACCCGAAGCGCTCCGGCTGGTTGAAGTCGACCTGGATGGTGGACATCTGCCAGGTCCGGCCGATCGCGTCGCGCGCCTGCACGGAGATCTTCGGCCCGTAGAACGCTGCACCGCCCGGGTCGGGCACCAGCTCCAGACCCGACGTCTCGGCGGCGGTGCGCAGCGCCTCGGTCGCCTCCGCCCAGTCCTCGTCGGCGCCGATGAACTTGGGCGAGTCGTCGCGGGTCGACAACTCCAGGTAGAAGTCGTCCAGCCCGTAGTCGCGCAGCAGGTCCAGCACGAAGCTGAGCAGCGTGGACAGCTCGCCGGCCATCTGCTCACGGGTGCAGTAGATGTGCGAGTCGTCCTGGGTCAGGCCACGGACCCGGGTCAGGCCGTGCACGACGCCGGACTTCTCGTACCGGTAGACCGTGCCGAACTCGAACATCCGCAGCGGCAGCTCCCGGTACGACCGCCCACGCGACCTGAAGATCAGGTTGTGCATCGGGCAGTTCATGGCCTTGAGGTAGTAGTCCGCGCCCTCGAGCTGCATGGGCGGGAACATCGTGTCCGCGTAGTACGGCAGGTGCCCGGAGGTGTGGAACAGCTGCGCCTTGGAGATGTGCGGCGAGTTGACGAACTCGTACCCCGCGTCCTCGTGCCGCCGCCGCGAGTAGTGCTCCATCTCGCGGCGGATGATGCCGCCCTTGGGGTGGAAGACCGCGAGACCCGAGCCGATCTCGTCGGGGAAGCTGAACAGGTCCAGGTCCGCGCCGAGCTTGCGGTGGTCGCGCCGGGCGGCCTCCTCCAACAGCTTCAGGTACGCCTTGAGCTCGTCCCGGGTCGGCCACGCGGTGCCGTACACCCGCTGTAGTTGGGGGTTCTTCTCCGACCCGCGCCAGTACGCGGCGGCCGGGCGCATCAGCTTGAACGCGCCGATCAGTCGGGTGGTCGGCAGGTGCGGACCCCGGCACAGGTCCGACCAGCAGACCTCGTCGTCCTTGGCGTCGAGGTTGTCGTAGATGGTCAGCTCGCCGCCGCCCACCTCCATCACCTCGTCGGTGTCCAGGTCCTCGCCCTTGACCTCGATCAGCTCCAGCTTGAACGGCTCGTCGGCCAGCTCGGCGCGCGCCTCGTCGAGGCTGCCGAAGCGGCGGCGACGGAACCGCTGCCCGGACTTGATGATCTCCTGCATGCGCTTCTCGAGCTTGCTGAGGTCATCGGGCTGGAACGGCTTGGCGACGTCGAAGTCGTAGTAGAAGCCGTTCTCGATGGGCGGGCCGATGCCGAGCTTGGCCTCGGGGAAGACGTCCTGCACGGCCTGGGCGAGCACGTGCGCGGTGGAGTGGCGCAGCACGTTGAGCCCGTCGGGCGAATCCAGGCTGACCGGCTCGACGACGGTCTCCTCGGTCGGCGACCAGTCCAGGTCACGCAACTGACCCTGCGGATCGCGGACCACGACGATCGCCTTGGGGCCGTTCGCGGGCAGTCCGGCCGCGGCCACCGCGTCGGCCGCCGTCGTCCCGGCGGCGACGACGACGGGGTCGGCCACGGCGGGGGTACGGGGTGCGGACACGGTGACTCCTCCAAGCGGTACGAAACGGTGCCGATCCTCGGCTCCTGCCGATGCTATCGGTCGCACCGTCGGCACCTTCCGACGGCTCGTGTTGAACCTTTCGCGCCTCGGATCCGAACTAGTAGAGCGTCGTGTCTAACGTTCTGGGTATAGGTGGCGGAGTCGGGTACGGGCGTCGTTGGTGGTGAAGTGCCA
>NZ_JBNCKT010000122.1:0-15006 GCF_049841675.1 Micromonospora sp. DT4 | reverse complement strand
AATGGACCCGTGCCTGCTTCCTTCCCGCAGGTACCCGCATGTCCGGATCTTGGACCTATTGCCGGTCGCTCTAAGCCCGCAGAGCCCGAGAAGTCGGAACCACCGCGCGTCCCGCCGGTAGACCCGATCGGGGCCCTCGTCCCACCGTTGCGGCGGCCCGACCGGGTGTTCCGCAACCTCGTCCCCGCGCACCGCTGGGTCACCGGATGACGGCGGTCGCGCGGCCGGTGAAGTCCGGTGACGTCCTGCTGCTGAGCACCGCCGCGAGTGTGCAATTCCGGCGTCCGATCACGGTCCGGGTGATCCGGCCCCTGGTCGATCGGCACACCTACCAGGGCTGGCTGTGGATCGACGCCTACGAGATCGGCCCGAAGGGGGACGCGGTTGCGCGGCGGGAGCTGTACATCATGCCCGCCGGAGCGCGGTGGATCGACACCCCCGCCCCGGCCCGGCCTCAGGTGAGCGCCCGCCGGCCCGTCCGGCGAACCTCGGTCGAGGTCGGCTGATGCCAGCCGGCGCGCGACCACACCACCCCGGTCTGCCGCACTGGCGGTGCCGGCGCTGCGGTGCCCACTGGCCGTGTTCGCCCGCACGCCTGTCGCTGCTGTCGCGCTGGCACGGCGACCGGGTCGGGATGGTGCTCATGCTGACGACCCTGCTCAATGAGGCGTTCACCGACGCGATGAAGCTGGGTGTGACGCCCGACCCGGCGGCGTACGTCGAACGGTTCCTGGAATGGGTACGTCCGCGCGGCGACGACGGCCGGGGCGGTCAGTCGCGGGGACCGAGGTCGCCGCTGCGGTAGTGCCGGCGGCACAGCACCTGGTAGCGCACGTCGGCGGTCTCGACGGTGTCGCCGATGACGACCTGTTCGCCCTCGCGGACCACCCGATCGTCGACGACCCGCGCGTTGAGCAGCCCTTCCCGGCCGCACCAGCACAGGACCTCGACCTGGATGCGGGCCACCTCGTCGGCCAACTCGAACAGGCGTTGCGCGGCGGGGAACAGGCAGGACCGGAAGTCGGTGGCGAGGCCGAACGCGAACACGTCCACGTCGTAGCTGTCCACCAGTTCGGCCATCTGCTCGACGTGCTCGACGGTGTAGAAGCACGCCTCGTCGCAGATGAGGTAGTCGACGCGTACCCCGTCGGCCCACCGGCCGCGCACGAGCGCCCGCAGGTCCAGGTCGTCGGTGACCTCGATGGCCTCGTGGGCCAGGCCGATGCGGGTGGTGACCTGGGGGCCCAGCGACCGGTCGATGCGGGTGGTGACCAGGCCCCGACGGCCCTGCCGGGCGTGGTTGTAGTTCATCTGCAGGGCCATCGTGGACTTACCGCAGTCCATCGGCCCCCAGAAGAACTTCAACGCCGCCGCGTGCACCGGCCGCCCGTCGAGCCCACGCGCGGCCACGCAGCCGGCGGGAGCGTGCGGCTGGCCAGGGAACGGGTGGGCCAGGCAGGTCGGGGTGGCAGCGGCGTCGTCGGTCACGGTCGGGCAGCCTAGCCGATCGACAGGCCCGGATCAGTCAGGTCGCACGTGCTCAGAGCACCCGTGGTGGGGTGTTGCCGGCCGCGATGATGGCCCGGCGCATCGGCACCGCCAACAGCAGCAGGAAACCGACCACGAAGAAGCCCACCAGTGAGATCAGGCCCACCCGGTACGAGGCGGTGAGCTGGAACACGATGCCGAACGCGAGCGGGCCGAGCCAGCTCGTACCCCTGTCGCTGATCTCGTAGAAGCCGTAGTACTCGCCCTCCTTGCCGGCGGGGATGAGCTGGCTGAACAGGGACCGGCTCAGCGCCTGGCTGCCGCCGAGGACCAGGCCGATGCCGGCGCCGAGCGCCATGAACGGCACCGGCGCCTCGGCGGGCAGCCAGAACACGCCCAGGATCACACCGGTCCAGAGCACCAGGCTGATCAGCACCGTCTTGCGCGCGCCGATGCGCCGGGCCAGCGCGCCGAGGAGCAACGCGCCGCCGAAGGCGAGGAACTGCACCAGCAGGATCGTGACGATCAGGGTGCTCTGCTCCAGCCGCAGCTCCTCGGTGCCGTACTGGCTGGCCAGCGTGATGACGGTCTGGATGCCGTCGTTGAAGATGAGGAACGCGAGCAGGAAGAACAACGTCAGCGGGTACGCCCTGACCTCGCGCAGGGTGCCGCCGAGCTGCCGGAACCCGTCGGTGAGCACGTTGCCCCGCGCGGCCCGGGCCGCCGCGCTGGGCCGCTCACGCAGCCAGCGCAACGGCACCAGGGTGAACGCCGCCCACCACACGCCGGCGGAGACGATCGACCAGCGGGCCAGGTCCAGGGTGCGCTGCGGGTTGCCGTCCTCGCTGAGCAGGGAGACCGCCGTCAGGTTCAACGCCAGCAGCACCCCACCGCCGAGGTAGCCCAGCGCCCACCCGCGGCTGGAGATGCCGTCCCGCTCGTCCGGGCCGCCGAGCTGCGGCAGGAACGAGTTGTAGACCACGATCGCGGCGCCGAAGGAGATGTTGGCGATCAGGAACAACGCGCCACCGAGCAGGTACCGGTCGCCGGTGACGAAGGCCATCGCGATGGTCGCGCCGGCGCCGGTGAACGCGGCCCCGCCGAGTAGGCGCTTCTTGTGCGCCGACCGGTCGGCGATCGCCCCGATGACCGGCAGCACGAAGACCGTCAGAAACACCGACAGCGAGATCAGGTACGGGTAGTACGACCCGGCCGCGACCCGGATGCCCAGCGGGTGCACGTACCCGTCGCAGGTGTCCGCGCCCAGTTCGCAGCCGGCGGCCGTCTCGGCGACGGTGGTCAGGAACGGGCCGAGGAACACGGTGATCACCGTGGACTGGAAGGCGGAGTTCGCCCAGTCGTAGATGTACCAGCCGCGGCGCTCGCGGCGGGTGCTCGCCGGAGGCGGGGTGTCGTCCACCGTGGGGGTCACGGTCTCGGCCATCGGGGGGTTCCTTCGGTGCTGGTCAGGCGGTCCAGTGGCCGCGGCTGCGGTAGACGTCGCGCAGCACGCCGACGTGATCGGTCATGATGCCATCCACACCACGATCCAGTAAGTCGTGCATCTGGCCCGGTTCGTCGATCGTCCAGACGTGCACCTGAAGGCCGAGCCGGTGGCAGTAGTCGACGAACCGGCGGTCCACCACCGGCACCCGGCCGTAGCGCGGCGGCACCTGCGCGGCGACCACCGACGGGGGCAGCCGCAGCGGTCGGCCGTGCAGGGAGGCCAGCCGCAACCGCGCCACGGCCCGCATGCCGAGGCTGGTGGCGACGCGCCCCCCGGTGAGGGCCCGCAGCCGGGCCAGTCGGGCGTCGCTGAACGAGGCGAGCAGCACCCGGTCGGCCGCGCCGACCCGGGTCAGGGTGGCGACCGTCGGCGCGACGCCGCCGTCGGCCTTCACGTCGATGTTGAAGCGGACCTGCGGCCAGGCGTCCAACACCTCGTCGAGTCGGGGTACGACGGCGGCGCCGCCGACGCGTACCGAGGCGAGGTCGGCCCAGCTCAGGTCGGCGATGCGCCCCGCCTCGCCGGTGACCCGGGCGAGCGTCGGGTCGTGGAAGATCACCGCGACGCCGTCGGCGGTGGCGTGCACGTCGGTCTCCACGTACCGGTAGCCCAGTCCGATGGCCCGGGCGAACGCCGCGGTGGTGTTCTCGTCGCCCTCGGCGGCGCCGCCGCGGTGGGCGAACGCCAGCGGCGCGGGCGCGTCGAGGTAGGCGGATCGGTTGAGCACGCGACGCAGTATGCACGCGGCCGGTGGAGCGCGGGTGGCCTGCCGGCGACATTCGTCCGGCCGCAGCAGGCCCTGGCGCCCCGTCACCCCGTGGGACGGGAGCGCCAGGTGCTCAGGGACGGGCGGCGTCGGCGCGCACCACGTAGCCGCCGGCGAGGATCGGGTACCGGGGGCGTGGGGACGCCTCCGGAGGCAGTTCCGTTTCCGGGTCCCGACAGCCGGTGTCGCCGTCATGGCCGGCTCGGCCCGCTATGTCGCGACAGAAAGTGCAAGATCGCGAGGGCGGGCGCGGGGCAGGGGGTCAGGGTGTGCGGCGGTGGGTGCGGCTGGTGTCGGTGGGGCGGCCGGGGTCGACGTGGCGAGGCCGGTCGGGTTCGTCGGGACGCAGTGGGGCGAGGGTGTCGGTGAGCGCGTCGATGACCCGGTTGGTGGCCCGGCGGGCCGCCCCCGGGTTGGTGGCGCTGGACTCGCCGAGGTCCACGGGCTCGCCGAAGCGCACCCGGATCACCGGGCGACGCCACGCTGCGCGGGCGATGCCGCGCAGCATTCCCCTCGGCGCCCGGTAGGGCAGCACCTCGTGCGCGCCCCACTGGGCGACCGGGACGACGGGAGCGCCGCAGGCCAGCGCGAGCCGGGCGACGCCGGTCTTGCCGCGTTCGGGCCACATGCCGGGGTCCAGGCCGATGCGTCCCTCGGGGTAGATGAGGATCACCGACCCCGCCGCGACGGCCTCGGCCGCGTCGTCGAGGGCCTGGTGTACGCCGCTGGTGCCCCGGTCGACCCGGATGTGCCCGACGTGGCGCATGGCGGTCCCGAGCACGGGGGCGCGGAACAGTCCGGCGGTCGCCATGATCCGCGGGGCGATGCCCCGGGTCCGGCAGGCGGCGATCATGACGAGGGGGTCGAACGGGCTGATGTGGTTGGCGGCCAGCACGAGCGGGCCTCGGCGCAGGTGCGCGGGGACGTCGCCGGTGACCTCGAGGCGGGCGAGCAGGCCGACCAGGGCGCGGGCCAGCACGAGGGCGGCGCGCCAGATCAGTGGTGGCTGCCAGGGGGAGGGCGCGGTATTCATCAGCGCGCCATCGTCGCACGCCACGGGGGCCCCGCGAGGGCGGGTCGGCCGGATGCCCGGGGTGATCAGGGTCATTGGTCCCGGGCCGGTTCGGGCCGCCCGGCCCTGCCCAATCCTCGACGACGAGCAGTAGCATTTACTACGTCTCGTAGTACGCATAGTTGGGGGTAACAGGTGGACGCGTTGGACGTCGCCCGGTGGCAGTTCGGTGTCACGACCGTCTACCACTTTCTCTTCGTGCCACTGACCATCGGCCTGTCCGTGCTGGTGGCGATCCTGCAGACGATGTGGCACCGCACCGGCAACGAGCGCTACCTCAAGCTCACCAAGTTCTACGGCAAGCTGTTCCTGATCAACTTCGCCATGGGTGTGGTCACCGGAATCGTGCAGGAGTTCCAGTTCGGCATGAACTGGAGCGACTACTCGCGCTTCGTGGGCGACATCTTCGGCGCGCCCCTGGCGATCGAGGCACTTGTCGCGTTCTTCCTCGAATCCACCTTCATCGGCCTGTGGATCTTCGGTTGGGACCGGCTGCCCAAGCGCGCGCACCTGGCCAGCATCTGGGCCGCCGCGATCGGCACGAACCTGTCCGCGTACTTCATCCTCGCCGCCAACTCGTTCATGCAGAACCCCGTCGGCTACCGGGTCAACCCAGACAGCGGACGCGCCGAGCTCACCGACTTCCCGGCCGTGCTGACCAACAAGGTCGCTCTGATCACCTTCCCGCACACCCTGGCCGGCTCGTTCCTGGTCGCCGGGTCGCTGATCGTCTCGGTCGGCCTGTGGCACGTCATCCGCAACCGCGACTCCGCCGACGCCGGCGCGTACCGCTTCGCCACGAAGTTCGGCTCCTGGGTCGTCCTGGTCGCCTCGGCCGCCGTGCTGTTCACCGGCGACATCCAGGGCAAGATCATGACGGACGTGCAGCCGATGAAGATGGCCGCCGCCGAGGGCCTCTACACCACCGAGAGCCCCGCCTCGTTCTCCGTGCTCACCATCGGCAGCCTCGACGGCAGCCGCGAGGTGTTCGCCCTGAAGATCCCGTACCTGCTGTCGTACCTGGGCACCGGCGACCCGCACGGCACCGTGCACGGCATCAACGACCTACAGGCCCAGTACGCCACCCAGTACGGCGCGGGCAGCTACACCCCGATCATCCCGGTCACCTACTGGAGCTTCCGCTTCATGATCGCCTTTGGGATGGCGGCGGGCGCGATCGCCCTGCTGGTGCTCTGGAGCCAGCGCAAGGGCCGTACCCCGAGCAGCAGATGGCTGCTGCGCGCCGGGCTGGCCATGCCGGTCCTGCCGCTACTGGCGAACGCCTTCGGCTGGATCTTCACCGAGATGGGCCGCCAGCCGTGGATCGTCTTCGGCGAGATGCTCACCCGCAACGGCGTGTCCCGCAGCGTCTCGCTGACCGAGGTGCTCACCTCGTTCACCGCCTTCACGCTGATCTACGCCACCCTCGCCGTCATCGAGGTCAAACTGCTGCTGCGCTACGCCAGGGCCGGCGTGCCCGACGTCAGCGAAGAGCACCCCATCGACGACACCCACGACGACGCCGAGCGCCCGCTCGCCTTCGCCTACTGATCCCGGAGCCCATCGTGGACCTGACCACCATCTGGTTTCTCCTCGTCGCCGTGCTGTTCACCGGCTACTTCATCCTGGAGGGCTTCGACTTCGGCGTCGGCATGCTGCTGCCCGTGCTCGGCCGCGACGACCGCGAACGCCGCGTCCTGATCAACACCATCGGCCCGGTCTGGGACGGCAACGAGGTGTGGCTGATCACCGCCGGCGGCGCGATGTTCGCCGCGTTTCCCGAGTGGTACGCCACCCTCTTCTCCGGCTTCTACCTGCCGCTGCTGCTGATCCTGCTGGCCCTGATCGCTCGCGGGGTGGCCTTCGAGTACCGGCACAAGCGCCCCGAGGCGTCCTGGAAGCGCCGCTGGGACGCCGCCATCGTGGCCGGCTCGCTGCTGCCGGCGATCCTGTGGGGCGTCGCCTTCGCCGACATCCTGCGCGGCGTACCGCTGGACGCCGACCACGAGTACGTCGGCGGCCTCGTCGACCTGCTCAACCCGTACGCCCTGCTCGGTGGCGCGACCACCCTCGCGCTGTTCCTCACCCACGGCGCGGTGTTCCTGGCTTTGAAGACCACCGGCGACATCCGCGAGCGCGCGGGCGCCCTCGCGGTGCGCCTGGGCGTCGGGGCCGCCGTGCTCGCGGTGGGCTTCCTGACCTGGACGTTGAGCATCCGCTCCAGCGCGGCCGCCGTCGTGCTCGCCGTCGGCGCGGCCCTCGCCCTGCTCGGCGCGCTGGCCGCCGCCCGGGTACGCCGGGAAGGCTGGGCGTTCGCCGGGACAGCCGTGACGATCGGCCTGGCCGTGGCGACCCTCTTCGCGGCGCTGTTCCCGAACGTGCTGCCGTCCACCCTCGACGCGGCGGGCACGCTCACGGCCACCAACGCCGCCTCCACCCCCTACACCCTGAAGATCATGACGTGGGTGGCGGTGATCTTCACTCCGGTGGTGCTGGCCTACCAGGGCTGGACGTACTGGGTGTTCCGCAAGCGCATCGGCGTGGCCAACATCCCGCAACACTGACCCCCGCCCCGCCCCGCCCCGCCCCGCCCCGCCCCTGCTTCCCGCGGCCTCGCGCTGCCGATCATGGACTTGTGGTGCCCGACTCGGGCGTGTCGAGGGCCGTTTGTCACCCACCACAACTCCATGATCGGCGGGGTTCGTCCGGGGGGTATATCGACTGTTGGGTGTGGGGGCGTGCGGCTACGGTGTGCCGATGCGCGTTCGTGAACTCACCATCGACGACCTGGACGACGCCTGGGAGCTGGGCCGGCTCGCCTTCGGCTCCCGCCAGGAACGTGCCCCCAGCACGAGCGTCGAGGTGCCCGGCATGACGCGCTACGGCGCGTTCGACGACACCGACCGGCTCGTCGGCAAGGCCGTCGACCTGCACCACGACCAGTGGTGGTCCGGTCGGGCCGTCGCGGCGGCCGACGTCGCCGGGGTGGCGGTCGCCCCCGAGGCGCGGGGCCGGGGCGTGGCCCGAGCCCTGCTCACCGCCCTGCTGGCCGGGGCCCGCGAGCGCGGCGCGGCGATCAGCGCCCTGTACCCGACCATCGCCGCTCCCTACCGCGCCTGCGGCTGGGAGACCGGCGGTGTGCTGCGGACCGTCAACCTCGCCACCGCCGCGCTGCCCCGGCACCGGCCCGCGTCGCACCTGACCGTCCGGGCCGGCACGCCCGCCGACCTGGACGCCGTCGCCGACCTGTACGAGCGGGTCGCCCGCCATCGCAACGGCATGTTGACGCGCCGGGGAAAGCTGTTCGACTTCTTCGCCGCCGACGCGAAGCTTCCCGGTGACGGGCTCACCCTCGTCGAGGACGACGGCGACCTGGTGGGCTACGCCACCTGGGAGCGGGGCCGCGGTTACGGCGCGGACTCGGTCCTCACCGTCGACGAGGCCCTGGCCACCACCGCCGACGCGGCCCGGGAACTCGTCGGGGTGCTCGGAAGCTGGGCCAGCGTCGCGCCGACCCTGCGGTTATGCCCGCTCGACGGTGACGCCGTCGGCGTCCACCTGCCGTTGGAGGCGGCCCGCGACCACGAGCGGGACCTGTGGATGCACCGCCCGGTCGACGTCGTACGGGCGGTGGGCGAACGCGGTTGGCCCGCCCACGCGCGGGGCGTCGTCGATTTTCACCTCACCGACCCGCTCGCCGACTGGAACACCGGCGGTTGGCGGTTGACCGTCGCCGACGGCGCCGCCGAGCTGACCCGGATCGACGGCGACGCGGACCTGCGGCTGGACGTCCGCGGCTTCGCGCTGCTGTACGCCGGGGCGGCGCGTGCCCGCTCGGTGGCCCAGGCCGGCCTGCTGGACTGTGCCGGCGTCGAGCCGGACGCCCTGGACCTGCTGGGCGCCGGCGGCCCGGCACAACTGCTCGACTACTTCTGACGGCCCTTTCGGGGACGGGTGGCCGTGCGCCTCGCCGATAGGGTGTGCCGGTGGAAATCCTGGCTCGTGTCCACTCCGGAACGGCGGTGCAGCGGCTGCTGCCCCATCCGCGCCTGCCGTTGGTGGCGGCCTGGGACGCCGACCGTCCGGCGATCCGGATCTGGGAGTACGGGGACGGACCGCTGCGGCAGCGCGGAGCCCTCGGCGTGGGTTCGACCGTCTACGCCGGGGACGCCGACGATGAGCGGACACCAGGGGCGCGACGGCGGACGCCACCGCCCCGCAGTCACCCGCCGGGCTGCGTACCGCCCCGAGTTGGCTACTCAACCAGGCCGCCACCCACGCCGGCCGGCTCATCAGCGCCGGCTTCGCCGCGGACGACCTGCGCGGCTACCACTACCGGCTGCTCGTGGCGCTGGCCGAGAGCGGACCCGCCAGCCAAGCCGACCTGGGACGTCGCTGCGGCATCGACCGCAGCGACGTCGTGGCCGCCGTCAACGACCTGGCCGGCCGAGGACTCGTCGTGCGCGCACCCGACCCGGCCGACCGCCGCCGCAACGTCATCAGCCTCACCGACGCCGGCGCCGACACGGCCCACCGGATGGCCGACACCGTCGCCCGGGTCCAGGACGACCTGCTCGCGCCCCTGTCGAGCGCCGAACGCGAGCAGCTCACCCGCCTGCTCGACCACCACGGCGGCCACTGATCCGACACCGCCGGGCCGGCCACCCCCGGCAGGAGGCAGCGCTCAGCTCGCCTCGCGCAGCTCCGCCAACCGGGCCTCGATCTCGGCCAGCTCCGCACGCAGCTTCTCCGCCTGCTGCTCCGCCTCAGCCCGCTCGGCGCCCAGGATCTGCTCCACCGCCTCCTGCACACCCGGCACGTCCACCAACGCCACCATCTTCAACGCCTCGGCCGGCTTCACCACGTACGGCTTCGCGAGCGCCTTGCTGCCCTGCTGCGCGGCGACCGTCCACTCGCCATCCGCGTACGCCAAAGTCACCGTCAGGCCCGCGGGCCCCTTGGGCTTCGCGGCCTTGACCGCCCGCCGCGCCGGCGGCTTCTCAGCCTGCTCCACCTTCGGCTCCTCCTGTCGCTGCGCGGGCACCCGCGGCGTGTCCAACACGAACTCCGGCACGGCCGGCACGGGCGTCGGCTCCGGCTCCGGCTCCGGCTCCGGTTTCGGCTCCGCCACCCGCCGGCCCGCGCCCTTGGGCGCCACCGCCAGATCGGCAGGGGAGAACGGCAACTCGTCACGGCCGAACCGCACCACGACGAACTCGTCGGACACGTCCGGATCGGTCAACTCGACCACCTGGCCGACCTGACCGGCGATCTGCCCCGCCGCCGCGGTGAACACCACCCTCGGCTTACGACCGGCCACCAACGCCTCCCGGATGCTCTGCACCTCGTCAGTGGACAAACCCTGGCCGGCATCCATCACAACCCTCTTCCGTACACCTGTTTGATTGCTGTCTTGATACCAGTCGACTGCGACACCCGCCGCACGGGGCTCAGCCGCCCAGCGCCCGCAACGCCCGATCCGCGTGGTCGTTCATGCTGACCTCGCTGTGGATCACCTCGATGATCCGCCGGTCCGTGCCGATCACGAACGTCATCCGCTTCGTGCTCAGCGCCCCCAGCGGCACCCGCCGCCGCACCCCGAACGCCCGCGCGACCGTGCCGTCCACGTCCGACAGCAGCGGATAGTCGAACCCGTGCATCTTCGAGAACTCCGCCTGCTTGGCCACCTCGTCGCGGCTGATACCCACCCGCGACGCGCCCAGCGCCGTGAACTCCGCCGCCAGGTCCCGGAAGTGACAGCTCTCCGCCGTGCACCCACGCGTCATCGCCCCGGGATAGAAGAACAGCACCATCGGCCCCGACGCCAGGAACTCCGACAGCCGCCGCGGCGTGCCCGTCTCATCCGACAACTCGAAATCGTCCACGACATCGCCGACACCCACACCCGCCACCGCGCACCTCCGTTGTCCGACCGACCGCGCGGTGAGCGTAAGCGATCACACGCAGAGCGCCGACACCCCGCCGCCGCCGCGCACCAATGCCCGCCCCGTGTAACCCTCCTTACGACGACTCGCCCGCACCGGTCGCGGTAGCGTCGGCGCAACCCCACCGACACCCGTGGAGACGCCATGGCACCCGTCACCGTCATCACCGGCGGAGGCCGCGGCATCGGCGCGGCCACCGCCCGCCGCCTCGCCGCGGCCGGCCACCACATCGCGCTGTGCTACCGCCGCGACGACGACGCCGCCGCGACCGTCCTGGCCGACCTGCACGCCACCGGCGTCCAGGCCATCGCCGTACGCGCCGACACCACCGACCCCGACCAGGTCACCGCCCTGTTCGACGCCGCCGCGCAGCTCGGCCCCCTCACCGGCCTGGTCAACAACGCCGGCGTCACCAGCCTCATCGGCCCGTTCACCGAGCTGCGCGTGGACGACCTGCGCCGCGTCGTCGACGTCAACCTCATCGGGTACGTCCTCTGCGCCCAGCAGGCCGCCCGCCGCCTCACCGAGGGCGGCGCCATCGTCAACGTCTCCTCCGCCGCCGCAACCCTCGGCAGTCCGGGGGAGTACG
Source organism: Micromonospora sp. DT4 (assembly GCF_049841675.1). Taxonomy (NCBI): domain Bacteria; kingdom Bacillati; phylum Actinomycetota; class Actinomycetes; order Micromonosporales; family Micromonosporaceae; genus Micromonospora; species Micromonospora sp. DT4. The sequence goes on along the minus strand of NZ_JBNCKT010000122.1, from coordinate 3,639 downwards.
TGCACTACGCCGCCGTCAAGGCCGCCACCGACACCCTCACCGTGGGCCTGGCCAAGGAACTCGCGCCGCGCGGCATCCGCGTCAACGGCGTCGCACCCGGCCTCGTCCGCACCGACATCCACGCCGACTCCGGCGTACCCGACCGCCCCGACAGCGCCGCCCACCGTGTCCCGATGGGCCGCGCCGGCGAACCCGACGAGATCGCCGCCGCCATCGCCTGGCTGCTCAGCCCGGACGCCTCCTACACCGCCGGCGCCGTACTACGGGTCTCCGGCGCCCTGTGAGAGCGGACGGCCGGGTGGAACGTCCCCACAACGTGCCCACCCCACACCCAACCGGCAAACCTCACCATCGCCGGACGGTCCCTCCCGTGAGCTGAGCGGTCACTCAGCCCACGCCGCAACTACCGCAGGTCCGGCGTGTGCCAGCCACCCGCCAACGCATCCGCGTCCGCCGGACCCCAACTACCCTTGTCGTACGACCGCACCGGCGCCGCCAGATCCAGGACCGGCTCCACGATCCGCCACTCCTGCCGAATCGTCTCCGCCCGCGCGAACCGCAGATGCTGCCCGTCCATCGCGTCGTCGAGCAACCGCTCGTACGCCTCCTGACGGCGACCCAACGCCACACCGAAATCCACCGACAGGCCAACCGGCCGACTCGCCACCTCCGCGCCCGGACTCTTCGCCTGAATCGACATCGTGATGCCGTCCCCACGACCCAACCGGAACCGCAACAGGTTCGCCGGCGCCACCGCCCCACCCTCGGCAGGAATCAACGACCGCTGCGGCCGCTTGAACTCGACCACCACCTCCGTCGCCGTCCCCGGCAACGACTTACCCGTCCGCAGATAGAACGGCACACCCGCCCACCGGGCAGAATCCACCGTCAACCGCGTCGCCACGAACGTCTCCGTGTTCGAATCCGGCGCGACACCCGGCTCATCGCGGTAACCCGCGTACTGCCCCCGCACCGTCGACTCCGGCGACAACGGCACGATCTGCCGCAGCACCGCCGCCTCCGCCTCGCGGAACGCGTCCACGTCGTCACCCGCCGGCGCGTCCATCGCGATCAACGCCACGACCTGCAAAATGTGGTTCTGCAACACGTCCCGCGTCGCACCCACCGTGTCGTAGAAACCGGCCCGACCCTGCGTACCGAAACCCTCGGCGAGCGTCACCTGCACGTTGTCGATGTGCTCACGGTTCCACAACGGCTCGAACAGCCGGTTGGCGAACCGGAACGCGTACAAACCCTCCACCGCCTCCTTGCCGAGGTAGTGGTCGATCCGGAACACCCGACTCGCGTCGAAGGCCGCCCCCAGCGTCCGATCCAACTCCTCCGACGACGCCAGGTCACGCCCGAACGGCTTCTCCACGATCACCCGACCACGATCGGCCAACCCGACCGCCGCCAGACCCCGCACCACCGAACCGAACACCATCGGCGGAATCGCCAGATAGAAGATCGGCCGCTGCGCGTCACCAAGACGCTCCGCCAGCCGCTCGTACGTCGCCGGATCCGCGTAATCCCCGGAGATCATCGACAGGTTGGCCGCCAACGCGTCGAACGTCTCGTCATCCACCTCGTCCGTGGCCTCCGCCACCGACTTACGGGCGGTCGTCACCAACTGCTGATCATCCCAGGGGGAGCGGGCCACCCCGATCACCGGAACGTCGAGACGTTCCCGCCGCGTCAACTCGTACAGCGCCGGAAACAGCTTCTTCGAGACAAGATCACCTGTCACGCCGAACAGCACAACCGCGTCTGAGCGCACGCGCATGACACTTCCATCCGATCATGTGGACCTGATCTTCCGAACGGACAACGGCGCGCCCCGCCAGAGGAATTCCCAGCGAGCGGCCCACGTGAGGTCGGCGACAGCGACGGCGCATACCCGGCACAAAACCGCAGCTCAGGGCTGTGACGCGCACGACACCCACCCTGATCGACGGCTCTCGATCATCCTACGGTCCGCGAACCCCGACACTCCACCCCCGCCTACGACGGAAGATGACGCGGTAACACCCATCCGCCCCCGAGAAGGACCAGCATGCCCCTGGCAGCCGACCGCTCACCGCAAGCCGGCCCCGACATCGTGTGCCTGCCGATGTTCGGCACGACCCGCGCCACCACCGCCGCCGCCTTCCACCCCGCCCTCGCCGACACCGGCCTCCGGGAGACATACCTGGACCTGCCCGGCCACGGCGACACCCCACCCACCTGCGCGCCCACCTCCCAGGCGCTGCTGACCACCATCTGCGCCTGGCTCGACCACCACATCGACGCCCCGGCCCTGCTGGCCGGCGCCTCCTACGGCGCCTACCTCGCCGCCGGCATCGCCCGCCAACGCCCCGACCTCGTCCGCGGCCTCCTCCTCGTCTGCCCCGGCATCACCATCGCACCGGCCAGCCCCACCCTGCCCGAGCACCGTCCGCCCCCCGGACCCACCGGCTGGCTCGACGCCGCCCCCACCGACCTGCGCCCACACCTCGACACCGCGCTGGGCCACCGCACCCCGACCGTCGTCGCCACCGTCGTAGACGCCCTCAACACCGGCGGCCCCGGCGACCACACCTTCCAACAGGAACTGCGAACAGGACCCGGGTACGCGCTCCCCGACGAAACCGCCGACACCCCCTTCGACGGGCCGGTCACCATACTCACCGGCCGCCAGGACGGCATCGTCGGCTTCGCCGACCAGTTCCACGCCATGCGCCGCTACCCCCGAGGCACCTACACCACCCTCGACGACACCGGTCACTACCTGCCCTTCGAACAACCCGCCCTGCTCCGCGCCCACACCCAGGCCTGGCTCCGCCGAACCCCACAACCCGGGGCCGGTACGCCACAATGACCGCCATGGCTGACCTGGGCGACACCAAGGCCGCAATGCACTACTACCTCCGCAGGAGCCGCGACGATCTCATCTGGAAACTCGACGGCATCGGCGAACGCGACGCCCGAACGCCCCGCACCACCACCGGCAACAACATGCTGGGCGTCGTCAAACACTGCCTCAACGCCGAGGCCGCCTACTTCGGCACCACCTTCGGCCGCGAGTTCCCCACACCGGAGGAACTGGTCCCACTCACCGCGTTCGACGACGATCCCCAAGCGGACTGGTACGCGTACGCAGACGAGACCAAGGACGGCCTCCTCGACCTGTACCGCCGCGTCGCCGCGTTCGCGGACGAGACGATCGACCAGCTACCGCTCGACGCGCCGGGGCAGGTGCCCTGGTGGCAGCCCGGCCGGCAGGACGTGACGCTGGCCCGGATCATCATGCACGTCACCGGCGACCTCGCCCGGCACGCCGGTCACCTGGACATCATGCGTGAGCAGCACGACGGGGCCGTCGGGTGGCGGCAGGACGGCACCAGCATCCCCGAGTACGACTGGCCGGCGTACGTCGAGAAGCTGCGCAAACTGGCCGACCAGTTCGACTGACCGAGCCCAGGCGAGAAGAGCCGGCCGAACCGCGCTGCCCGGCCGCCGCGCCGGCCGGGCAGCCACCCCGCCTCGATCACCCACGCCACGCGGCCGAGGCGGCACGACGAGGCACTAGGGCCTGTCTTGTGGATCATGGTTGGTGGGGTAGGAACATCACGGGTGTCCGGAGTGTTACCCGAGCGCTAT
>NZ_JBNCKT010000121.1:0-15442 GCF_049841675.1 Micromonospora sp. DT4 | reverse complement strand
CTGGGCGATGGCCCGACAGTCACCGGTGCACTCGAACCCCGATCGGCCCGAGTGAGACAAGGGTGCACCAATGAGCGTGAGTGCCACCGTGCCCGCAGGGGGCCCGCGGTGATCATCAACTGGCTCATCGGTGTCGCCGTGTCCGGTGGAGCGGCGATCGGGTTGGGCCTGTTCCTGGTGATCCGCGAGCTGGTGCCGGCCACTCCCGCGCTCGGGCCGGCGCTGCGCCGCCTGCACCAACCGCCGGGCACCGGGCGGGTGGCCGCTCCCGCCTCCCGCCGGTTGGACTGGCTGACCGGGATGTCCCGCTGGTTGCGACCGCCGCACCGGCAGCTCGCCCTGATCGGTCAGACCCCCGAGCAGTACGCGCTGTCGGTGCTGCTGTCCGCGCTGATCGGGCTGGCCACGCCGACCCTGCTCGGGGTGGCGCTGTTCGTCCTCGGCATCTCGCTGCCGCTGGTCGTACCGGTGCTCGGGGGCCTCGGCATGGCGTTGATCGCCGCTCTGCTGGCGCACCGGTCGGTGCTGACCAAGGCGAACGCCGCCCGCGACGAGTTCCGCCAGGCCGTGTGCACCTATCTGGACCTGGTGGCCCTACAGCTCTCTGCCGCGCACGGGCCGGTGCAGTCGCTGGAGCGGGCCGCCGCGGTCTGCGACGGCTGGGTGTTCGACCGCCTTCAGGAGGCGCTGCGGATCGCCCAGATGCAGATGCACGCGCCCTGGGACGAGCTGCGTGACCTCGCCGACAAGATCGGCATTCCGGAGTTGGGCGACGTCGGCGCGATCATGCGCTCATCCGGCAGCGAGGGCGCGCAGGTGCACGAGACCCTGCGCAGCCGTGCCGACTCGCTCCGCGACCAGATCCGCACCGACAACCTGGCCCGCGCCGAGGGCGTGACCAGCCGACTCGACATCCCGGGCGCGCTGCTCGTCTTCGTGCTGCTCGGTTTCGTCGTCTACCCGTTCATCGCCCGTGTCTGATCCGACCCCCAAGAAGGAGTACGCCATGTCCATCCTCACCTACCTGCACGTCGTGGTGACGACGCGCCTCGCCGAGCTGCGGCGCGACGGCGAGCGGGGCGACAGCCCGGTGCCGACCGCCGTGATCATCTTTGGTCTGGTCTTCGTGGCGACCATCGTCACCGGCCTGGCCCTGGGCAAGGCCAACGACTGGATGAAGGCCATTCCGAGCCACACGAACCCGAAGTAGCCGGCATGCGCCGAGCCACGTACCCGAGGTGGCGCCGGGCGGTTCTCGCTGCTCGGCGTCGTCTCGTGGCCGGCGACCGGGAGCGGGGCGCCAACCCGGTGGAGCTGGCCGTGGTGATGCCACTGATCCTGGTGCTGCTCTTCGCGTCACTCCAGGTGGCGGCCGTCTTCCTGGCCCGTTCCACGGCGTTGAACGCCGCCCAGAGCGGCGTCAACGCCCAGCGGCGGTACAACGCGTCCGACGGCGCCGGAACAGCCAGCGCCACCCGGTTCCTGTCCGCCACCGGCGGCTGGCTGCTGGGTTGGGACAAGGCCGGCGGTCCGAGCTGTGTGACCAGCGATGTCGACGTGACCTGCACGGTGACCGGCCGATCCCTGTCGGTCGTACCCGGCGTGGACTTTGCGATCCGGCAGACGGCGCACGGCCCGGTCGAGCGGGTGACAGCGCCGTGAGCCGAACCGCCGAGCGGGGCTCGGTCTCCATCGAGGTGGCGGTGCTCGCCCCCGCGTTCATCGCGCTGATGGTGCTGGCCGGCGTGGCCGGGCGCAGCGCGGTGGCGGCCGAGGCCATCGACGCCGCCGCGCACGACGCGGCCCGCGCCGCCTCGATCTCCCGGAACGCGGCCGACGCCCGCAAGGAAGCGCGCAACGCGGTTCAGCGGCAGTTGGACTGGCGAGGGTTCAGTTGCAGCGGCACTCCGACCCTGACGTTCAGCGGCTCGGTCGGAGGCGACATCACCAGCTTCGAGAAGGCGTACGGCAGCGCGCTCGGCCAGGATGCGACGGTCACCGTCACGGTCGCATGCCAGGTGTCCTTCCGGGATCTGCGCCTCTCGGCCGTGCCCGGCATGCCCAGCGAGAACCGCATCGAGGCCAGCTTCACCTCCCCACTGGACCGCTACCGGAGCCGACGATGACCGCCCGTACGCTCTCCGGCGACCACGGTCGGGTCAGCATCTTCCTGGCCGTGGCGATGATCGGCGTACTGGCCATCGTGGGGCTCTCGTTCGACGGCGCGGGCCAGCTCCGCATGCTGCAACGCGCCGACAACCTGGCCGCCGAGGCGGCCCGCGCGGGCGGACAGGCCATCGACCGGGCCACCGCGATCGAGGGCGGGCCGACGCGGATCAACCAGCCGCAGGCTCGCGTCGCGGTCGCCGACTACCTCGCCGCCGCCGGCTCCACCACCGGACACACCGTGAGCTTCCCGCAGATCGCCGGGGAGACCGTCGTCCGGGTACGCCTCACGATCACCTACCGCCGCTCGATGCTCGGCCTGTTCGGCTTCGCCGACCGGGTCACCGTCACCGGCGAGGCGACCGCGCGGGCCATCACCGCAGGACCGTAGGAAGGAAGGCAGCCATGTCCGCATCGGGTCGGTCCGTCGTACGACGGACGGGACGTGTCCTCACCGGTCTCGGCGCGCTCGTCGTGCTCTGCGCCCTGGTGGCGGGCGCGCCGGTCGCGTTGCTCGCCTTCGCCGGCAATCCCCTGCCCGATCATCTGCCCACTCTGGCCGAGGTGGGCACAGCCCTGACCAGCCGGGACGACGGACAACTCTTCCTGCGGGCCCTGGCGCTGGCCGGTTGGTTCGGCTGGGCCACGTTCGCCTTCTCGGTCCTCGTCGAGTTGGGCGCGCAGACCCTGCGCCGGCCCGCGCCGAAGCTGCCGGGGATGAGCCGCCAGCAGAAGGCCGCCGCCGCGCTTGTCGGTTCCGTCGCCCTGATCCTCGCGGCCAGCCCGGCCGCCGCCAGCGCCGCGGCGGTCTACACCGGCCCGGCGTACGCCCAGCCGAGCGCGTCGGCCACCATCGCACAGCTCACGCAGAGCGCCCCGCTGGGCCTGGCCGCGAACGGGCCCCGCGAGGCCCTGGGGAGTGGACCGCTCGGACTTGTCGCGCCCGGCGGGCCGAGCGCCGGCGACCGGACTGCGCCGGTGTACCGCGTCGCCCGGGGCGACTACCTCGGCGAGGTGGCCGAGCGGTACCTCGACGAGTTCGACGACTACCGGCAACTCGCCAAGCTGAACCGGTTGGACGACCCGGACCGGATTCGTCCCGGGCAACTGCTCCGGCTACCGGCGGAGGCCACCGACCAGGGCGCACGCCAGCACGCGACCGGCAAACTCGTCGGTCGGCCCGCCGCGCCCAAACCGCCCGCAGCGCGACCGACGCCGGAGCGGTCGACGCCGGAGCGGTCGACGCCGGAGCGGTCGACGCCGGAGCGCGCGGAGCAGACACCACCCAGCGGTACGGAGTCGACCGGTCAGCCCCCCACGATGACCGTCGGCGCGGCCCGGGCCAGCACCACCGACCGGGTGAACCGACCCCTCGCCGTCTCCGCCGTGCTGGCCGTGGCGAGCATCGTCGGCGCCCAGATCGGCGCGGTTCTCGGGCTGCGCCGACGCCCCGCCACCTCCGGCGCCGCACCCCGGTTGACCGCGGCCGCTGGTACCCCGCGACGCCGGGCGACCGGCGTCGGCGGCAGTTCCACCACCGAGAGCCGCGCCGCTCGGACCGGCAGCCCTGGTCAGAGCGGTGATGCGGGCCGAGCTGGCAGTGGCGCTGCCTGGGCCGCCCGTCGTGCGGCGGCGGCCACCGAGACGCCCGCCTCGCCCACCGGCACGCCGATGGCCTTGCCCGATCACACTGCCGGGGCTGTCGGCGAGTGGGCCAACGACGACGGCGTACAGGGCGGTCGGCACCGGCGCGGTTGAGCCGGCACCCGCACGCGTAGGTCGCGGCCCACGCCTCGCCCGCACAGGGCCCCACCCCCGATCCTCGCAGCCCACGGGCGGCTGACGCCCGGAGTCGAGGCCGGCACACGACCCCACGCCCGGAGCGGACACCCCACACAGGCCGATGCCACAGAGTCATCTTGATGACTCTGTGGCATCAACACGTTGAGGGTGACCGGTCGCTCTCAGGGCAGGCGGGTCTGCAGCACGCCGTCCTGGACGCGGGTGGGCAGGATCTGCTGGTCGTTGCCGGAGGGCCCCTGCACGACCTCGCCGCCGTTGAGGCGGAACGCGCTGCCGTGCCACGGGCAGACCACGCAGGCGTGGCCGTCGATCTCCTGGACCTCGCCCTCGCCCAACGGTCCGCTCTGGTGCGGGCAGCGCTCCAGCATCACGGTGACCTCGTCACCGTGTCGGTAGAGGATCACCGAGATGTTGTCGTCCACCTCGCGAGTGATCAGCGTGCGCTGCGGCAGGCTCGCCATGTCGGCCAGCGAGTGCCACCCGTCGCTCATCCGGTGCAGCTCGGACACGCTCTGGTTGACCTGGGCGCCCTGCTTGTACGCCAGGTGCCCACCGATGTACGCGCCGAGGCTGACGGCGGAGAGGCCGAGGAACCCGAGCGCCTTACCGACACCGCTCCGCCCGGAGAGCCGCGCCGCCAGCGATCCGGCGTAGAGGCCGACACCGACGGTGTTCGCGGCGGCGTGCACGAGGCCGACCCGGCGCTGATCCCGGGAGAGCGCCGCCCAGTCGTTCAACCCGGCGACCGCCGCCGGCAGCGCGCTGACCGTCCCCAGGCCGACCAGCACGGTTGCCGGCCGGCGCTGCCCCGGCATCAGGTCCAGCACGGCGGCGCTGATCCACGCCCCGACCGGCACCTGCACCATGGCCGGGTGCAGCGGGTGCCCCAGCGTCACGCCGTGCAGCAGGTCCCGCAGCCGGCGCGGTCGCAGCGTCCCCAGGACCACCTTCTGCAACCGGTCACCGGCGCGGTCCAGTCGGGAGTCCTGTTCAACCTTCGTCAATAGCTCTCGCACGAGTACCGACTTCCCGGCGATCGCCATCACAAACCGACCACCGGCGACAAACCTGCCGCGTCCCCCTTCCGCGCCGATCTCCCTCGGGGCGGAGGCGGGGTGCGCAGGTCCGGGGGTGGGGGCATGCTGGCGGGATGGGTGTACGGAGGACCTGATCCTCACCGGGCGGGCGGTGCCGGCCGACGAGGCGTACGCGATGGGGTTGGTCAACCGGGTGGTGCCGCCGGGCCAGGCGCGGGCGGCGGTAGACCTTGCTTTGAAAGAACTCGACATCTTGACGGCAGGGCGCGACAGAATTAGGGATTGGCACGGTATGCCAGGGCTTGGGCACCAAAAAGGCCGCCGACCGCGAGAGCGGTCGACGGCCTTGAAGGGCGGTCGGTCAGTACGTCAGGAGCACGGTCAGCGGCCGGGCGCGGGCGCGGTGGAGCCGCGGACCACCAGTTCGGGCTCGAACAGCAGCTCGTCCTGGAGGACGCCGACACCCTCGATCTGGGTCACCAGCAGGTCCACCGCGGCCTGCCCCATCGTCTCGATCGGCTGCCGCACCGTGGTAAGCGGCGGATCGGTGCAGGTCATGAACGCGGAGTCGTCGAAGCCCACCACCGAGATGTCGGTCGGCACCGCGCGGCCCAGGCGCCGGGCGGCCCGGATCGTGCCCAGGGCCAGGACGTCGCTGGCGCAGATGATGCCGGTCACGCCGCGTTCGACCAGTTTGGTCGCGGCGACCCGCGCGCCCTCCATCGAGAAGCTGGAACGCTCGACGCACTCCCGTTCGGCGTCACCCCAGTTCGCAGCCTGGACCATCGCGTCCAGCTTGCGGCGGGACGGCACGTGCCCCTCCGGGCCGAGCACCATGCCGATCCGCTCGTGGCCGAGGGAGCGCAGGTGTCCGTACGCCTGCTCCACCGCCACCGCGTCGTCGGTCGAGACCCGGGGGAAGCCCAACTCGTCCACACCGGCGTTGACCAGAACCACCGGAAGGCCCCGGTCGGTCAGCCGCCGGTAGTGGTCGTGCCGCGCGTCGGCAAGCGCGTACGAGCCGCCAGCGAAGATCACGCCGGACACCTGGTGGTCGAGAAGCATCTCCACGTAGTCCATCTCGGACACGCCGCCGATGGTGCGGGCGCAGAGCGCCGGCGTGTAGCCGCGCTGGGCGAGGGTCCCGGTGACCACCTCGGCGAGCGCCGGGAAGATCGGGTTCTGCAACTCGGGCAGCACCAGCCCGACCAGCCGGGCACGCTCTCCGCGCAGCTTGGTCGGCCGCTCGTAGCCGAGCACGTCGAGCGCGGTCAGCACGGCCGTCCGGGTCGCCTCGGAGACACCGCCCCGGCCGTTGAGCACCCGGCTGACGGTGGCCTCGCTGACGCCCGCCTTCTTGGCAACTTCAGTCAACCGCTTGGTCACGGCCGCAGTCGTACGTCACACCAATGAAAGAAATGAACCGCGAGGCGGTCGGCTTTTGCGGCACAACTGTCGCACCTTGCCACGATTCCTCCAGCGGAATCCGGCTGCCGCCGTCAGGACAGGTCGCGCAGCGCGTCCTCGATGGCGCGGTGGAAGGTCGGGTACGCGTAGATCATGTGCCGCAGTTGGCTCAGCGGCACGGCCGCGTGCACCGCCACCACCAGCGCGGACAGCACCTCACCACCGGCCGGGCCGACCGACGTCGCGCCGATCAACACGCCCTGGTCGGCGTCCGCGATGAGCTTGATGAAGCCCTCGTCACCGACCTGGTGGATCCAGCCCCGGGTCGAACTGCTCAACTTGGTGAACCCGACCTGCACGTTGATGCCGCGTTCGCGGGCCTGCCGCTCGGTCAGCCCCACGGCGCCGACCTCGGGATCGGTGAAGGTCACCCGGGGCAGCGCGCGGTAGTCGGCGCGCGGGACGGTGCCGGCCGACCCGCTCGATCCGCTCGCGGCCAGCGAACTGGAGGAGCCCATCGCGCCGCCGACGACGCTGGCGGTCCCGCTGGCGTCCGGACCGGCCGTCGCCTGCCGGTAGTGGGCGAGCACATCGGACACCACGATGGCCGCCTGGTACATGGCGATGTGGGTGAACGCCCCCTCGCCGGTCACGTCGCCCACCGCCCAGACCCCGTCGGTCACCTGCATCCGGTCGTCCACCGGCAGGTAACGCTGCGCGGCGTCCACACCGACGGTGTCCAGCCCCAACTCCTCGAGGTGTGCCCGGCGGCCGGTCACCACGAGCAGTCGATCGGCGGTGAACTCGGACCCACCACCGCCGTGCAGCGTGAAACGGTCGCCGTTGTGCTCAACCCGCTCGGCGCGTACACCGGTGTGGATCTCGACGCCGTCGGCGCGCAGCGCGGCGGCGGCCACCTCGGACGCCTCCGGTTCCTCCACGGCCAGCACCCGGTCCAACGCCTCCACCACCGTGACGCGGACGCCGAAGCGCGCGAAGACCTGGGCCAGCTCCAGCCCGATCGCGCCACCGCCGAGCACCAGCAACGACTCCGGCAACTCCTCGACCTCGACCGCCTGGTGGTTGGTCCAGTACGGCGTGTCGGCCAGGCCGTCGATCGGCGGCACCGAGGGGCGGGTGCCGGTGCCCAGGACGACGCCGTGCCGGGCCTGGAAGACCAGGTCACCGACCTGGACCCGCCCCGGACCGTCGAGCCGGCCACTGCCCCGGACGAACCGGCCGCCCTTGCCGGTGAACCGCTCGACCGCGACCTTGTCGTCCCAACTGTCGGTGGCTTCCTCGCGGATACGCTTCGCCACCGGCGCCCAGTCCGGCTGAACCTGCGCGGTGCCCGCCAGGCCGTCGACCCGGCGCGCCTCGGCCAGCGCGTTCGCGGCCCTGATCATCATCTTGCTCGGGATGCAGCCCCAGTACGGGCACTCGCCGCCGACGAGGTCCCGTTCGATGCCGACGACGCTCAGGCCGGCCTCGGCGAGTCGCTCGGCCACCTCCTCGCCGCCGACCCCGAGCCCCACCACCACAACATCCACCAGCTCCGGCTCTGCCACCCCGACAGCATCCCCCAGCGGCCCCGCCCCGACCATCGGGGTCCGGAAAAGTCGGCGGGGTCACGGCCTCTGACCACCTACGGTGAGCGGATGCACGCACGCTTCGCACCCGTCCGGGACTGCTTCCACGACCTGCTGGCCGCCGGCCGAGAGAGCGGCGCCAGCCTCACCGTCTGGTACGACGGCCAGCAGGTGCTCGACCTGGTCGGCGGATCCCGCACCGGCGACGGCCCGTCCGGCCAGCCGTGGCGACCGGACACCCTGGTCAACGTCTACTCGGTCGGCAAGCCGCTGGCCGCGCTGTGCCTGCTGCTGCTCGTCGACCGGGGGCGCGTCGACCTGGACTCGCCCGTCGAGGAGTACTGGCCGGAGTTCCGTACCCCGGCCACCGTGCGACAGGTCTTGTCGCACACCGCCGGGCTGCCGGCCTTCCCGGTGCGCCGGCCGGCCACCGCGATCACGGACTGGGCGCTGCTCGCCGGTGACCTAGCCGCCGCCGACCCCGAATGGCCGCCAGGAACGCTGGCCGGCGAGCACGCCTGGACCTACGGCCACCTGGTGGGTGAGCTCGTCCGCCGGGTGGACGGCCGCAGCGTGGGCCGCTTCCTCGCCGACGAGATCGCCGGACCGTGGCAGCTCGACCTCGGATTCGGCCTGGTCGAGGCGGACCAACGGCGTTGCGCGGACCTGCGCTACGGCGACCCGCAGTGGCCGATCCGCAAGCTCGGCGAGCCGGACTCACTGCGGGCGAGGGCGCTGGGCAACCCGGCCGGCGGGCTGGACCTCGCCGTGCTGAACAGCCCCCTGTGGCGCGCCGCCGAGATGCCCGCGGTCAACCTGCACGCCACCTCCGTCGGCCTGGGTCGGCTCTACGCGGGTCTGCTGGCCGGCGGCGTCCTGGACGGCGTACGGCTGTTCAGCCCCGGCCTTCTCGACGAGGCGACCCGGGTCCAGTACGACGGCCCGGACCTGGTGCTCGACCGGCGGGTCCGGTGGACGCTGGGCATGCAGTGGGAGCCGGACGGCAGTTGGGGCATGGGTGGCCTCGGCGGCGGCAGCGCGTGGGCCGACCCGGAGCGCGGCTACGCGCTCGCGTACGTCACGGCACAGCTCGCCGAGCACGACCGCGTCGACGAGGTGGCCGAGGCCCTGCACTCGGTGCTCTGACACACGCTGGGCTCAGCGCAGCCAGACCGGGTCGGTGCCGGGTGTTGGCCACGTCCCCGTCGAGGAGCCAGCGGAAGAAGACCTGCACGCCCGCCGCCGGTGGGCGTGGCGGCTGACGTCGGCGGAGAGCGCCACCGCGGTGCCCCCGGTCACGGGGCCGCCGGCTGGACCGTCGGACCGGCGATCGTGACCGGGGTACCCGTCGACGTGAGCAGAGCACGGGCCGCCACCGCCATCCGTCGCCGCTGCGGTACCAGGGCGCGGCGGGCGAAGACGTCGTAGTCCTGGGCGGCCACCTCGTCGAGGATGCCGCCGTAGAGCGCGTACGCGGTGCGCATGCACGCCTGCGAGGCGGGAGCGAGCATGGTGATGCCCGGCGCGGCGGCGGCGTAGTGCGCCTGGGCGCGGGTCACCTCGTACTCGATCAGTTCGCGCGTGCGGGGCGTGCCGCGCCTCCGGTCGCGGGCCTCGATCAGCTCCTCGCGGGTGACGCCGAACTTCGCCAGGTCCTCGTCGGGGAGGTAGGTACGGCCCCGGTCGAGGTCCTCGGCGACGTCGCGGATGAAGTTGGTGAGCTGGAAGGCGAAGCCGAGCTGCCGGGCCGGCTCACGGGCCGCCGCCGGGTCGGTGCTGCCCAGGATCGGCAGCATCATCGTCCCGATGACCGCCGCCGAGCCCTCCATGTAGTCGAGCAGGTGGTCGTACGTCGGGTACGAGGTGACCGTCAGGTCCATCGCCATGCTCCGGAGAAACGACGCGAAGTCGTCCCGGTCGAGATCGAAGACGGCGATCGTGTGCAGCACGGCCGGCAGCAACTCGTCGTCGACCGGCGCGCCGTGCAGGCCGGCCACGAAACGGCTGGCCCAGTCGTCGAGCAGGGCGGCCCGCTCGGCCGGTGGCAGGTCCCCGGTGCGGTCGACGATCTCGTCGGCGTACCGGGTGAATCCGTAGAGAGCGTGCACATGTCGTCGTTTCCACGCGGGAAGCAACCGGGTGGCGAGATAGTAGGTGCGGCCGTAGCGTCTGTGCACTTCACGGCACCGGTCATAGGCAGCGGTGAGATCAGTGTCCACCGGCCCTCCTCAAATATCGACGCACCAATCGACGCAACTCGCACCCTAGGGTACGCTCGCCCTCATGGCCAACGACGCAGTTGCGGGCAATGCGGTACGTGTGGCACCGGCGGGGCCGGGCGAGCGGGACAATCCGGTCCGCGCCATCCTGGCCGCGTATACCCAGGACCTGATCACCGCGGTGAACGAGACCCTCTCCACATTCCTCACCGCCGAGGTCGACGCCCTCACCGAGATCGACGCAGCCATGGGCGGATTCGCGTCCGCCGCACGCGCGGCCGTGCTCTCCGGCGGCAAGCGAATCCGGTCCACGTTCGGCTACTGGGGCTGGCGCGGCGCGGTCGACGCCAACGAGCCACTCCCACCGGTGCTGCCCGCGCTGGCCGCTCTCGAACTGCTACACACCTTCGCGCTGGTCCACGACGACGTGATGGACGCCTCCACCACACGGCGCGGCCAGCCCACCACACACGTCGCGCTCGCCGCCCAGCACGTCGCCGCCGGCCACCGGGGCGACCCCGACCGGTTCGGCGAGGCGGCCGCCGTGCTGATCGGCGACCTCTGCATGGTCTGGGCCGACAAGCTGCTCTCCCGCGCCACCATCACCCCGGCCCGACTGTTCGAGGTCCGCCGCTGCTACGACCAGATGCGGGTCGAGACGGTCGCCGGTCAGTACCTCGACGTACTCGGCGAGAACGACCCCGACAGCTGGTCGGTCGACCGGGCACTGCGCGTGGCCCGCTACAAGACCGCCAGCTACACCGTGCAGCGACCGCTGCTCTTCGGCGCCTGCCTCGCCGGGGTGACGACCGATGCCACGCTGGTCACCGCGTACACCCGCTACGGCCTGGCCGTCGGCGAGGCGTTCCAGCTCCGCGACGACCTGCTCGGCGTCTACGGCGACCCTGCGGCGACCGGCAAACCGGCCGGCGACGACCTGCGCACCGGCAAGCCGACCACGCTGCTCATGTTGGCCCGGCAACTGGCGACGCCCAGCCAGCGCCGGGCCCTGGAGCAGACCGACGGCGAGCCGGTCGACCGGCTCGCCGACCTGGTCGCCGAGACCGGTGCGGTGGCCCGGGTGGAGCGAATGATCGCCGAGCGGGTGGGCGACGCCCTGGCCGCGCTCGACAGTGCGCCCGTGGACCACACGGCGCGGACCGCGCTGACCGGACTGGCCACCGCTGCCACCAGTCGGCGGGCCTGATGACCGAGTATCTCGAGGAGGTGGTCACGTGCGGACGGTGACAGGACGGACGGACCGGGTGGTTGTCGTGGGCGCCGGGCTGGGCGGGCTCGCCTGCGCGCTGCACCTCGCCGGCAGCGGCCGACAGGTGTCGGTGCTGGAACGCGAGCCGGTCCCCGGCGGACGCGCCGGACGGCTGGCGGTCGACGGCTACGAGTTCGACACCGGCCCGACCGTGCTCACCATGCCCGACCTCATCGCCGAGGCGCTCGGCGCGGTCGGCGAAAAGCTGCACGACTGGCTCGACCTCACTCCGCTGGACCCGGCCTACCGGGCGTACTACCCGGACGGGTCGACCCTCGACGTGCGCACCGACACCACCCGGATGGCGGCCGAGATCTCCCGGGTCTGTGGTCCCCGCGAGGCCGACGGTTACCTGCGCTTCGTCGACTACGCGCGCGAGCTGTGGCGGCTGGAGCGGGCCGACTTCATCGAGCGCAACCTGGACGCGCCGACCGACCTGCTCACCGGCAATCTCCTCAAGCTGCTCGCCGGCGGGGCCTTCCGCCGCCTCCAAACGAAGATCAACCAGTTCTTCCGGGACCCGCGTACCCAGCGGCTCTTCTCCTTCCAGGCGATGTACGCCGGCCTCGCGCCGCACGACGCGCTGGCCATCTACGCGGTCATCGCGTACCTCGACTCGGTGGCCGGTGTCTACTTCCCCCGCGGCGGCATCCACGCGGTCTCCCGGGCAATGGCCGGCGCGGCCGAGAAGCACGGCGTGCAGATCCGGTACGACACGACGGTGACCCGGGTGGAGACCACGAATGGCCGGGCCACGGGCGTGATCACCGCCGACGGCGAGCTGGTGCCCGCGGACGTGGTGGTGCTCAACCCGGACCTGCCGGTCGCCTACCGGGACCTGCTCCCCGCCGCGCCCACGCGACGCCTCACCTACTCACCGTCCTGCGTCGTCCTGCACGTCGGGTCGCGACAGGGCTACGCGAAGATCGCCCACCACAACATCCATTTCGGACGCGCGTGGAAGGGCACCTTCGATGAGGTCATCCGCAGGGGCGAGTTGATGACCGATCCATCGCTGTTGGTCACCAATCCCAGCCGTACCGACCCGTCGGCGGCCCCGCCGGACCGGCACACCTACTACGTGCTCGCGCCCGTCCCGAACCTCGACCGGGCACCCTTCGAGTGGCGCGGCGACCTGACCCGCCGCTACGGCGACCAGCTCATCGCGACGCTCGAGGAGCGCGGCTACGTCGGGTTCAGCGCCGGGGTGGAGGTCTTGCAGGCGATCACCCCCGCCGAGTGGGCCGAGCAGGGCATGGCCGCCGGTACGCCGTTCGCCGCCGCGCACACACTCTTCCAGACCGGGCCGTTCCGCCCGTCGAACCTGCACCGCCACCTGTCGAACGTCGTCTTCGTCGGCTCCGGAACCCAACCCGGCGTGGGCGTACCGATGGTGTTGATCTCCGGCAAGCTGGCCGCCGGCCGAATCACGGGAGAGGGACGTTGAGCGCCCGCGAGGACCATCTCGTCGAGCTGGTCGACGACGCCGGCCAGGCCCACGGTGACACCACCGTCGCCGAAGCCCACCAACCGCCCGGGCAACTGCACCGGGCCTTCTCGGTGGTGCTTGTCGATCCGGATGGTCAGGTGCTGCTGCAACGACGGGCCGCGGTCAAGACCCGCTTCCCCCTGCGGTGGGCGAACTCCTGCTGCGGCCACCCCCGACCGGGCGAGTCACTCGCCGAGGCGGCCAACCGGCGGCTGCGCGAGGAACTGGGCACCGGTCCGGTCGAGTTGACCGAGGTGGGCGTCTACGTCTACTACGCCGAGGACCCGACCACCGGTCGCGTCGAGTTCGAGTACGACCACGTGCTGCGCGGCGAGTTCCTGCCCGGCACGCCGCTCGAGCCCGACCCGGATGAGGTGGCCGAACTGCGCTGGGCAGACCCGGCCGCCCTGGAAACCGAACTCGACCGAGACCCCCGGTCGTACGCACCCTGGCTGGGCGGGGTGGTGAACCGTCTGCTGCGGCCCTCGGGTTCTCCGTCGGACGTACCCGGGTCCACCATGGCCCCGCCCGGATCGCCGGCGGACGACGCGGCGGAGCGGCCGGGTGGCCGATGAGGCGTTGAGCGCGGGCGCCGTCGCGCGCCGGCTGGGGGTCGCGGTCACCACGCTGCGTACCTGGCACCAGCGCTACGGGCTCGGACCGAGCGAGCACGTGCCCGGCCATCACCGCCGGTACACGCTAGCCGACCTGGCTCGCCTCGAAACCATGCGGCGGTTGACCGCCGATGGCGTCAGCCCCGCCGAGGCGGCCCGGTGGGCCAGGCAGACACCGGACCGGACGCCCGTGGACTCCGGCGTCCGGGGCCGGACCCGACCGTCGAGCCGCGACGGCGGCGGCGCCATCCCGGTGGGCCGCGCCGGCCCGGCGGCCCGGGGCCTGGCCCGCGCCGCCATGCGCCTGGACGCGGCGGCGATCAACGACACTATCGCGCACACGATCGCCGCCAGCGGAGTCGTCGCCACCTGGGAGACCCTGCTGCGGCCCGTGCTCGCCGGCATCGGTGACCGACATGTCGCCACCTCCGGCCTCATCGAGGTGGAACACCTGGTCTCCCGGTGCGTGTCGGAGGCGTTCGCCGCCGCCAGCCGGACCAACGCGCCCGCCGGACCCGCCCGGATCCTGCTCTCCTGCGCCGACGAGGAGCAGCACACACTCCCCCTGGAAGCACTGGCCGCCGCGCTCGCCGAGGCCGGGGTGAGCTACCGGATGCTGGGTGCCCGTGTGCCGGTGACCGCCCTCGTCGAGGCGGTCAGCCGAACCGGGCCCGCCGCCGTGGTGCTCTGGTCACACACCCGGGCCACCGCCGACCCGGCCCAGCTCAGCGCGCTGCTCGCCGCGCCCCGCCGCCCGCTGCTGATCCTCGCCGCCGGCCCTGGCTGGCGGGCCGACGGTTTGCCCGCCGGGGTGGTCCGGCCGGTCGACCTGGCCGAGGCGGTCTCGCTGACGGTCGCGGTCCGTGATTCGCTCGACCAATCGCGGGAAGCCTGACCGACCTGTCGGCTCCCCGGGGGCTTCCACTACCGTCGAGAAATCCGCCCACCCCGACCCTCCGGGAGCGAACAGATGCAAGCCCGCGCCGCCCTGGCGTCCGTCCTCGCTGTGGTGCTGGTCTTGTCCGGTTGCGCTCAGCCAGACAGCGCCATCCACGCCGCCGGTCGACCGCAGCCCGTCGAGTCGACCAGCGGGCCCACGCCGAAGCCCACCCCGTCACCCAGTGCCACCCGTACCAAGCCCACAAAGCCGCCGCTGCGGCCGCTGCCGAAGGAACTCCCGGCCGGACTGCGCCGCAACACCGGCGTACGCCCCGTGGCGCTCACGTTCGACGACGGGCCCAGCCCGGCATGGACGCCGAAGGTGCTCGACCAACTGAAGGCGGCCCACGTCACGGCCACCTTCTGTGTGGTGGGCCTCGAAGCCCAACGGCACCCCGAGCTGATCCGGCGGATCGTCCAGGAAGGCCACCAACTATGCAACCACAGTTGGCGTCACGACCTCGACCTCGCCCGCCGGCCGATCGCCGACATCAAGGCCGATCTGGCCCGCACCAACAAGGCCATCCAGACCGCCGCGCCGGGCACCCCGGTGACCTTCTACCGCCAGCCCGGTGGTCGGTGGACGCCGGAGGTCGTGACCGTCGCCAAGGAGCTCGGCATGCGCCCGCTGCACTGGGCCGTCGACCCGCAGGACTGGGACAAGCCGACCGCCGCCACCATCGCCACGCGGGTCCACAACGCGGCACGTCCCGGTTCCATCGTGCTGCTGCACGACGGGGGCGGTAACCGGGCCGCGACGCTCGCCGCCTGCCCCCACCTGATCGCCGACCTAAAGCACCGCTACGGCATCACCCGCCTCAAGTAGATGGGTTCTGACGCGAAGATTCCCTTCGCGTCAGAGGCGGTTGGTTCGCTTCACGACGCGTTCTCCAGGGTGACGCGGTATCC
>NZ_JBNCKT010000120.1:0-15826 GCF_049841675.1 Micromonospora sp. DT4 | reverse complement strand
ATCCACGGCGTCAGTCGTCATGGTCATCAGGTGCGTCTTTCTTGATCAGGAGTTACACCGTTCTTTTTACAGTCCCGAGACCAGCGCCGGCAGGTATCCGAAGTGGGCCACCTTCGTCCCACAGGTGCTTCTTTCGCGGCTTTCGCCGGCCCGGTGCCCAAGGCCCGACCGCTGGCGCGAGGCCCCGGCTGACGGCGCTCACAACATGTTCTCGGGCTGGATGAAGAACCAACGTGCGGCTTCGCCTAATAGTCGGCAGCGAGGGTCACGCACACGGCCCGACAGCCTCCCGGCCGGGGGCGACCGGCTTCGGCCGCCCCCGCGTGCCAGTTTCAGCGGGGCTTGCGGGCAGTGGTGGAGGCGAACTGGTAGCCACGCACCAGCACCGCCGGGTCGGCCATCAGCTCGGCGAACCGGTCCAGCTCGTCGTGGGACAGGTCTTCGGCGAGGAGCCGGTCGCGTAGCTGGGTGGCGTTGTCGGCGTAAAGGCGGCAGCCGGCGCTGCCCCCGGCGCAGGTCTCGGCGACCCAGCGGGTGTGGACCTGCTCGAAGCCGTTGGCGAGCAGGACCGACGGAACCTTGTCTCCCCAGTGCAGGTCGACCCCGCGGCCGGCGAGGACGTCGAGGATGGTGTGCACGACGCGGGTGATGAGTTCGTTGTCGCTGTCGGCGGGGGCGTGCGCGGATACGGGCGCGTAGACGATCTCTCCGAGGACGAGGTGCCCGCCGGGGCGCAGCGCGTTGATCATCTGGTGGAGCAGCAGGTGCCGGTTCGGTAGGTGTTCCAGGACGCAGCGGGCGGTGGCGATGTCGATGGTGCCGGGTTCGACCGGCAGCGGCTGGGTGCGCAGGTCGCGCTGGTAGACGTCGAGCACCCCGGTGGGATTGAGCATGCTGGTGTCGATGTCGACAGCGATGACCTTTCCGGTGCGGCCGACGAGTTCGCACAGGTGCTGGGCGATGGAGCCGGCGCCGGCGCCAACGTCAAGGGCGGTGTGCCCGGGGTTGACTCCCAGGCGGGTCAGGTCGTCGAGAGTGACCGGGTCGAGCATCTCCTGCAGGGGGTGGAGCTGGTGGGGGCTGTTGCGGAACTGGTAGCGCTGCGTGGGTGCGGTGGCCGTCATGGAGTGACTCCTTGGGTCGTCGTAGTGAGGCAGGGCAGGGGCGTTGTCAGCAGCCAGTGCTGTTGCAGCCGCGGGTACAGCGGTAAGGACGGCGTGGCTGCCCGGGGACGGGCGGCGGGTTCCCACCAGCGGCGGGTGGCGTGGCTGTGGGCGAGGTAGACGAGGTAGGTCTGCGCTCGCCAGCCGAAGGGACTCAGGTGGGCGGATTCGTAGGCGAGGACTTCCCCGGTGTCTGGGTGCAGGACGAGCAGGGCGCGTCGGTCGCCGCTGGTAGCGGCGACCGCGATGCCTGGGCGGCCGGAACGGTCGACCACGCGCGGGTAGTAGGTGAGCGGGCTCAGGCCGGCCAGCAGATCGAGGGTGGCGGCGCGGCCGTCCCGGCGAGGGCTGTACCAGGTCGACAGGTACGCCAGGTTCGCCAGCACCTCAGTGGAGTCGGCTGGTGAGGGCTCATTGATACGCAGGTCTTCCCGCAGCACGTCGGTGCGGGTGAAGGGGTCGATCAGCCCGACGCTGTAGAGGTCGCCGGGTTGCCACCAGTCGTGGGTGACCGGAACGACGCCGGTGGGGTGCTGGGTGGCGAGTTGGCCGCCGGAGCGGTCGTCGCCGCGCCAGCGGACCACCTCCCGTACCGCCGCCCCGGAACGGGTGGGGTTGTTCCACTGCCGGTAGTGCACGAGGTCATACCGGCCCGCGGCGGTGTCGCACGCGCTGACCCGCAGGCGTGCCGCCAGCGCCAGCAACGGAGCACGTGCCGGCTGCGGGTACGCCACCTGAGTTCCCTGGTGACCGGTGCTTCGATGCGTCGCTGCAAGCATGGGCTGCGGCGCCGCTGAGGTGGGACAGTGCACGGAACTGGGCTGGGCGGGGATCGGTGCTGGCGTCGTCACGGCGGGTATGGCGGTGGCGGCGAGCACTACCAGGGCCGCCATGGTCGCGGTGGGGGTCACCGGTGTGCCTGCCCACGGTTGGGCACAGCGGGTGAGACCAGGGCGAGGTGGTCGCGCAGCGCCTGCTCGGCCTGTCCGTCGCTGGTGGCGATGGGTCCGGTGAGGCGTCCGTCGGCGAGGACTCGGACGGTGTCACTAAGGGTGGCGGCGGCGCGGGCATGCGGCACGGCGGCGAGGATGGTGACGCCGTGGCGGGGCAGGTCCCGCAGCGCGTGGGTGACGTGTGCGGCCACGGTGGGGGCGAGTCCTTCGGTGGGTTCGTCGCACAGCAGCAGCCGGGGCGCGGTGCGTAGGGCGCGGGCGATGGTGAGCATCTGCTGCTCCCCGCCGGAGAGCTCGTGGCCGCGGTGGCGCAGCCGGGCCGCGAGGGCCGGGAACATCTCCAGCAGTTCGTCCACGGTCCAGGTGCGGCTGTTCAGGCGGCGGGTGGGAGGCCGGGTGACGGTGAGGTGTTCGGCGACGGTCAGCGACGGCCACAGCCGGCGTCCCTGCGGGGCGAGGGCGACCCCGGCGCGGGCGGCGCGGACGGGCGTCCAGCCGGTCACGTCGCGGCCGTCGAGCAGGACCCACCCGGTGGCGGGTCGCAGGTGCCCGGCGAGGGTGTGCAGCAGGGTGGTCTTCCCGGCGCCGTTGGGTCCGACCACGGTGTGCACGGCGACGGCCGCCAGATCGACGGTGATGTGGTGCAGGACGGGGGTGTCGGGGCGGTAGCCAGCGGTGAGGTCACCGATGCGCAGCATCGTCACCCCCGGTGCCGAGGTAGAGGGCGGTGATGGCAGGGTCGGCGCGCACGGTGTCGGTGGGGCCGTCGGTGTGGCGGCGGCCGTGGTGCAGGACGGTGGTCCAGTCGGCGAGGGCGGCGACGACGTCCATGTGGTGCTCGACGAGCACGACCGCCATCCAGCCGGGCAGACGGCCGAGAATGTCGAGCAGGCGGGTGGTGTCGGTGTCGGTGAGGCCGGCGGCGGGCTCATCGAGTAGCAGCACGCGGGGTTGCCCGGCCAGGGCGACGGCCAGGTCGAGCATGCGGCGGTGCCCGTGCGACAGCGCGGCGGCCGGGTAGTCGGCGTACCCGAGCAGGCCGACGAGGTCGAGGGCTTCCAGAGGGGTGCGTTCGGGTTGGTGGCGGTGGTGCCAGCCGCCCATGCGCACGCAGTCCAGCACGGTCAGGTTCGGGTAGACGCGGGGGTGTTGGAAGCTACGGCCGATGCCGGCGCGGGCCCGCCAGGCCGGGCCACGCCGGGTGACGACTTGTCCGTTGTAGGTGAGGGTGCCGGCCTGCGCGCGGGTGGTGCCGGCCAGGATGTTCAGCAGGGTGGACTTGCCGGCACCGTTGGGGCCGATGACGGCGTGGCGGTCGCCGGGGGCGACGGTGAACGTGTCCAGGTCGAGGACGGTCAGCTGTCCGTAGGCGTGGCGCAGGCCGGTCGCGACGAGGCCGTTGCCGTGGGCGCGGTCGATGTCACCCGGCTCGCGCTGCGACGGCACGCCGTCGGGGTCGATGCGGTGGACGGTCCTCACGGGGTGCTCCTGGTGACGGGCTGGGCCGGGCCGTCGGGCATGTGAAGAGCGGGACGGCGCCGACCGTGACGAGGAAGGGGCAGGCTGGCCAGTCGCGCGGGAAGAGCGGTCAGGCCGCCGGGCAGCAGGTACACCGCGGTGACGAACAGGACGCCGAGGAGCAGGGGCGCGTGACCGGGCAGCCAGGCACCCACGACGTCGCGCACGGCGAGGACCGCGATTGTGGCGACGGCGGCGCCGGGCAACGAGGTGGCGCCGCCGATGACCACGGCGAGCAGCGCGAGGGCGGCGGTGGTGAAGCCAACATCGGCTGGAGTGATCCACCGGTGGGTGTGGATGAGCAGGGCCCCGCCTATGCCGGCGAGCGCGCCCGCGCCGGTGTGCGCCGTCCACAGGTAGGCGGTGACCTGGTGGCCGCTGGCGCTCGCGCGGGCCTCGTTGCCGCGCACGGCCGCCAGCAGCGTCCGCCGGTCGTCGCCGAGCAGTGCCCTGGCGGCGGCGGTCGCGGCGATCGCCACGAGCGTGGCGTAGAGCAGCACCGTGCGGTCGGCCAGCAGCGGCGGCAGGCCGGGCAGCAGGCGGGGGGCGGGGATCCCGGCGAGCCCGTCGGTGCCGCCGCTGACCGTGCGCCACTGGGCGGCGGTGATCGCGGTCAATTCCGCGACGGCGAGGCTGAGCATGAGGAACACCGTGGCGCGGTAGCGGACGAGCACCGCGCCGAGTACCCCGGCGGTCAGGGCTCCCGCTCCGGCCGCCGCCAGCAGGTGCAGCGGGGCGAGGTCGGTGCCGGCGAGGGCGAGCAGGGCGGTGGTGTAGGCGCCGGCCGCGTACGGGGCGACCTGGCCGAGGGTGGGCAGTCCCGCGTGGCCGGTGACCACCGCGACGCTGACCGCCAGCACCGCCAGCGGCAGCATCCGCGCGGCGGTGGCGTGCAGGTACGGATCCGGTGACATCGCCACCGCGCCCACCACGGCCGCTGCCAGGCCGAATGCCGACCACGGGTGCGCGCGTCGTGCCAGCGCGCGCACCACCGTCGCCGCCATGTCGTGTCGTGGACCGCTCACGCCGACGCCCCTGTGGGGAGGCTGGTCCGGCGGGCCAGCAGCACCACGGCCATGGCGCCGATAAGCAGGTACGGGGCGACTGCCGGGAACGACGTCACGCCGACGGTCTGCACGACGCCCACGGCGAGGGCGGCGGCGAGTGCGCCGGGCACGGAGCCGAGGCCACCGCAGACCACGATGATCAGCGACAGGAGCAGCGCGGTGTCGGCGGTGTGAGGGCCGACGCCGAGGATCGGAGTGGTCAACGCCCCGGCCAGGCCGGCGAGAGCCCCGGCAGCGACCAGGACTGCCGCGTCCACCAGACGGGGGTTCACCCCGATGCCGGCAACCATCGCCCGGTCGTCGACCGTGGCGCGGATCAGCCGTCCGGCGTGGGTGCGGTGCAGCACCACGTAGCCTCCCGCGACGACAGCGACAGCGACGCCCAGCACGGCGAGCCGGTCGACCGGATACCGGTGCCCGGCAACCCGGACGGTTGCCTCCAACACCTCAGGCAGGCGAGGTCGCAGAGTGTCGGAGCCGTAGGCGGTGGTGAGCAGGTCGGCACCGATGAGCGCGACACCGAAGGTGAGCAGCGCCTGGTCGAGGTGCCCCCGACCCCGCAGTGCGGCGGTCGCGGCGGCGAGCACCCCGCCGCCGGCGGCTCCCACACCGGCCGCCAGTGCGACCGCGGCGGCGAGGCTTGGCCAGGTCCCCGAGCTGGTGGCGGCGGCGACGTATCCGCCGGCGGCGATCAGGGTGCCGTGCGCGAGGTTGAGCACACCCCCGGCGCCGAACGCGACGGTCAACCCCGCGGCGGCAATGGCCAGGAGCAGCCCGTAGGCGACGCCGTCGACGGCGGGTATCAGGTAGGCGTCCACGTGCACCGCACCCCCTTCTCGTGGCGCTTGGTCCGGTCAGCTGGCGGGCAGGGTGGTGAGGTCCTGCACCAGGACGTTGGACAGCACCGGACCGTCGTTGCGGACCTCGCGCAGATACCAGCGCTGCACCGGGCGGTGCTCGGTGGGGTGGAACTGCCAGTCCCCGCGCGGGGAGACGACCCGCCCGACCTGCCCGATCGCGGCGTTGAGCTTCTCCCCGGTCACCTCGCCGTTCACGGCGGTCAGCGCCCGGTCGAGGACGGCGGCGGCGTCGTAGGAGGCCATCGCGAAGGTCGTCGGCTGGCCCGGGTGGCCGGCGGCGGACCAGGCGGCGACGAAGTCCTGGTTGGCCTGGTTGGCGAGGGTGGGGCTGTAGTTGAGGACGTTGCGGATGCCGGTGGCCGCCGGTCCTTGCGCGGTGAGCACGGATCCTTCGGTCAGGAAGCCGGCGGCGTAGAGCGGGACGTCGGCAAGGTCGGACTGGGCGTATTGCTTGACGAACGCCACCGCCGCGGCCCCGGCGTAGAAGGTGTAGACGGCCTTCGGTTTGGTCTCGGCGGCCTTGTTCAGGTACGGCAGGAAGTTCTCCGTCGCCGGGAACGGCGTGAACAGGGTCTTGCCGTCGGGGTTGGCGAGTTTCCCGCCGAGGCGGGTGAAGGTGTCGGTGAAGCCCCGCAGTTCGTCGTAGCCGCCCTGGTAGTCCGGGCCGATCGCGTACACCTGACCGTCGCCGACCTGCGCCTTGACGTACTCGGCGATGGCGATGCCCGGCTCGTCTGAGTTGTAGGAGGTGTGCCAGGTGTAGGCCAGGTCGCGCGGCTTGCCGCCGACGGGCGCGAACGCCGGCCGGGCGTTCGCGCCGAGCAGGGGGATCTTCCGCTGCGTGGTGAGGGTCTGCACCTTGTCGACCGTCGCGCCGCCGACCAGCCCGGTCAGGGCTACCACCTGGTCGCGTTCGAGGAGCTTCTGCGCGGCGGGGACGGCCGTGGCGGGGCCGTCGCCCTCGTCGGCCACGACCAGGTCGACCTTCCGGCCGCCGAGTTTGCCGTCGTGGGTGTCGAGGTAGAGGCGGAAGCCGCGCTGCATGTCCTCGCCGACGGTGGCGTAGGTACCCGACAGTGAGACCAGCAGCCCCACACGGACCGAGCCGGAGTCGGTGGGGGTGGTGCTGCACGCGGCGCCGGTCAGCAGGAGACCCACAGCGGTTAGGGCGGCGAGCCGACGTCGCAAGTGTGGTCGGGGATCAGACATCGAAGATGCTCCTTTGTCAGGGGTGAGGGGTGGGTTCTGCGGGTGCTCAGGGCTGCGCGACCGCCGAGCGGGGCGTGGTCTGGGTGATGACGTGCTCGATGAGGGCGATGAGCAGCCGGCGGACGCTGTCGCGGTCGCGGGCGTCGATGTCGACGATCGGCACGTCCGCGGCCAGGGCGAGGGCTTCACGGATGGCCGATGTGGGGTAGGAGCGGGCGCCGGGGAACTGGTTGACCGCGACGACGTAGGGCAGCCGGACGTGGTCGACGTAGTCGAGGTGCCGGAATGAGTCCTGCAGGCGGCGGGTGTCGACCAGGACCACGGAGCCGGCGGCGCCCCGGACGATGGCGTCCCACATGAACCAGAAGCGGTGCTGGCCCGGGGTGCCGTAGACGTAGACGGTGACGCCGTCGACGTCGAGGCGGCCGAAGTCCATCGCCACCGTGGTGGTGGTCTTGGCCGGCATGAGGGTCGTGTCGTCGTCGGCGTTGCCGGCGGACATGCGGGCCTCGGTGGTGACCGGTGCGATGTCGGAGACCGCGCCGACGAGGGTGGTCTTCCCGACGCCGAACGGCCCGGTGAGCACGATCTTCAGGCTCGGCGGCCCACCGGCGGGTCGGCGGACGGTGAGGGCGGGTGCGGTCATCGCCGGCCGGCCGCCGCAGTGGTGAGTGTGCCGGCGAAGGCGGGGGTGAGCTGGTCGCCGACCTGCTCGGCGAAACGGCCGAGTTCCTCGGTGACGAACGCGAGGTCGGCGTCGCGGCTGGCCAGGGTCAGCAGCGACGCGCCGGTGCTCACCGCCACCAGAATCAGGAACCCGTGCGCCAGCTCGGTCAGGTTGCCCCGCACCCCGCCCGCGGACAGGTCACGGGCGGCGCCGTTGAGCAGGCTGTTCATTCCGGCCGCCACCGCGGCGAGGCGCTCGGCGGCGTCCCGGTTGAGCCCGTCGGTCCAGGCCAGCAGCAGCCCGTCGGCCGACACGGCCACGGCCTGGCTGATCCCGGGCACGCGGGCGACGAGGTTGGTGTTCAGCAGGTAACTCAGATCGCTCATGACTGGCCCTTCGACTGGGGAAAGCGGCGGTCGAGGCCGCGCTGGTAGGCCCCCGCCGTACGGGCCAGGCCACCCATTGAGCGGACCGGCGCGTCGGCAGCGGGCAGGGGCGGGGGTGTGAACGCGGACATGGGCTGCCGCTTCGGCAGGCCGTTGGCCGTGGTGGCGTCCTGTCCGGGCAGCCCGCGCGCAGGGGTGGAGGGCATGTGCACCGTGGCTCCCTCGACGAACCACGCCGGAGCCGGCAGGTGTCGGGCCGTCTCGTCGTAGGCCGGCGTCGACTCCGACTCAGGCGCCCGGCGGGGCACCGGAATCACCGGCAGCGCCTGGGTAGGGCCGTCCGTCACGCTGAGGCTGGACGACCGGCGTCGGGCGGGCAGCGCGGCCGAGCCGCCGCGCCGGGCCGGTACCGCCGTGGGCGCGGGCAGGGTAAGGGTGGACGCGGGCGTGCCGCCGGGAGCACGCCGGCCGGCGATCGGGCCGGCCCGCAGCGCGGCCGGCTCAGGAATGCTGATCAGGAGCTTGTCGGCGGGGATCTCGACTTCCGCGACCGTGCCGTGCGGCTGTCCCGGCAGCAGCCGCACGCGCAACCCGTGCGCCGCGGCCAGCAGCGCGACGGTGGCCAGGCCTTGGCGCCGGATGTGCTCCACCTCGATCATCGGCGCGGGCTCGGCCAGCTCGGCGTTGAGCCGAGCCAGCAGGTCCGGCTTGATGCCGGGCCCGGCATCGGTGACCTGGATGATCGCCCGGTTGCCCAGAAGATGCCCGGTGACCACCGCGTCGCCGGGGCTGTAGCGAGTCGCGTTGTCCAGCAGCGACGCCAACAGGTGCACCAGGTCGTCGATCATCGGTGGCGGCACCAGCACCCGCTCGTCGATCACCCCGAGCCGCACCCGCCGGTACTCCTGGATCCGGCCCTGCGCCGCCTGCGCCACCGTCACCAGCTCCGCCGGCTGCGGGTGCACCGCTCCCAACGACCGTCCCGACAGCACCAACAGGCTCTGCGTGGCGTGCAGCAACTGTGCGGCGAGACTGTCCACCGCGAAGAACGTCGCCAGGGTCGCGGCGTCCTTCTCGTCTCGCTCGGCCATGTCCAACTCGCGCAGCAGCCGGTGCGTCATCCCCTGACACCGCCGCCCCACCGCCTCCACCGCACCGGCGGCCACCCGCCGCTGCCGTGCCAGATCCGTCGAGATTCGGTACGTGTTCAACGCCAGCGTGTCGAACGCGGCGGCCACCTCGTCCACCTCGTCCCGCGCCGATCCGGGTGCCAGCGCGGAAGGCGGCGGCGGAACCGACGCCGGGTCGGCAGGATCCGCCGCGTCAACGCGGCGGACCAGGTCCGGCAGGTCCCGCTCCGCGACCCGGGTCACCGCGTCACGGACCCGCCGCAGCCGCCGCGCCAACGCCCGACCCTGCCGCCACGCCAGCGCCGCGGCAGCCATGGTCAGCGCCACGGCGACCGCCGACAGCACACCCGTGGTCACCCACTGCTGTCGGCGTTGCCGCCCCACCTCGGCGGCGATATCCGCGTCGACGCGGGTCTGCACCTCGTGCAGACGGTCGCGCCGCTCATTACTGGCCGCAGCCCACCGGGACGTGTTCACTCGCAACCGCTGACCTACCTGAGTGCGAGCGACCTCGTCGTCGAGGCGCTGCGCCGCGAGGACCTGCGGGCCGGACAGCGCCTGGTCCAGCCACGACCGCCACCGCGTCGGCGACCGCTGCGACACCGCCAGCAATGCCTCGTCATGCCCGGCACGGGTCGCGGCCAGCTCCCGCTGCACCGCCTGCGACACCACGGCGCCGTTGTTCGCGACAACAGCTGCCTGTTGGATACCCGCGTACTGCCCGGCCTGCGACAACGCCGCCGCCACCCGCAACTGGTCAGCCACCGCACCGTCCGCACCGCCGACCTGACCCACGGTCTCCCGCACCGCCAGCCCCTGCGCGAGCACCGCCCGATACCGCACCAGCACCGCCGTCAGCGACGCCGACCGCGCCTTGACCTGCTCCCGAAACCCCGGAAGCAACCGCAGCTGCTCGTCGAACGGCCCGACCAGCCGACTGACCGAAGCCGAGGCATCGAGCTCGCTGCGGCGCTGCCGGTAGGCGTCCACCGCCCGGTCGGATGCCGCGACCTGCTCGAGATAACCGTTGAGGCCACCCGCCGAATCACCGACCAGCCCGCCGGCGACCTGCCGCTCCCGGTCGAGTTCGTGCAGCACCTCACCCACCGCGGCTGACACCGCCACCAGCGACTGCAGGCGGTCGGCACTGCGCGCCTGACGGCTCGTCGACGCCACACCCCACGAGGCGAAGACCAGAGTCGCCGCCAACGGGATCAGCAGTAGGAGCGCAAGCCTCCGAGCAACAGGCACAACAGTCCTTCCCACAATCCGGCGAATTGGCGCGGTCGTCCGCGCTGCGGTCTGCGATGGGCCGGGATACGGCACACGCGTCCACGGCGACGAGAGTGACTAAAGGCGAAGACCGTCGATGTCGGTAAGGCTCGCCGTCCACGTCTGACAATCCGCCGACAATCCGCCCTTTCCCGATGGCGGCTACCACGCCTGGCGCGGGCGGCGCGCATTGCCTACTGACGCCTTGCATCGCGGCTTGCGGCCATCGGGGCCGCCCAATGGTCTGGACGGTCAATGTCGGAGCTTTGTCAGAGGTCAAAGCAATGGGTTATCGACATCCGTGCACCCGGCCGTTAATGGGGGCATCACCGTGAGCGCAGCGGCGCGGACAGCGGTGACGGGCGATCCGGCCGCCGGCTGGTTTCGCCTGCCTGCGCCCAACGCTCCCGTAGGAGGGATGTGCCATGGCCCCACGAACCATGCCCGAACCCGCTGTGGTCGGTCGCCGAGCCGCCGAGATCCTCGACCTGATCAGGCAGCACCCGTCGTCCGAGCGGCTACGCAGCTCGTCGATGAAGTACTCCAGCTGCTGGGCGACCTTCACCGGGTACCCGGCGATCAGCCAGTGGTCCCTGGACCGGGACGCGGGCCCGTTGCTGACCGAGGCGATGCGGGTCCTGGCGCTCAAGGCCGCGGTGTTCGAGCTCTCCGGCGGCGACGAGGAAGCCGCGGAGCTGCTGGTGCCGGCGCCGGTCGACGAGATGATCCACGCCGTGCTGGCCCAGTTCACCCTGATGTCCCGGATGCAGCGCGACCTCGGGGTCACGTTCCCGCACGCCACGGAGTTGGAGGAGTTCACCTACACCCGCGGCTGCCTGACCGACGCGTACTACGCCGCCGCCGGCTGGGGGCCGCAGCCGCTGCGGTACTGGCTGGACTCCGTCGAGGTGACCCGCCGGCTGCACCAGCTCAACGCCCACTACCAGGCTGCGGGCCTGGGGCGCGACGGACGCAGCCACGACTTCGCCTTCGACCAGCCGGACCCGGCGACCGCGCCCGTCGTGGTCAGCGGTTAGCCAGCTCCACCGACAGCACCCGCCGCATGGCCGCCACCACCTGCTTCGAGTCGAATCTCTCGCCGGCGAGGCGCTCGGCGCGGGCGACGGCACCGAAGATCTGCTCCGACGGGGCGTCGCGCAGCACGGCGACGAGCCAGCCTTCCAGATCCACCAGGTCGGCAGGAAGCACCAGGGATGCAGGCGTCGGCGCCGGTCGTGAGGTCTGGTCGGGGACAGGCTCACCGCGTGAGGCGTATCGGCCCGGTGGCAGTCCGACCCGGTACGGGTGCACACACACCGCGACACCTTCGGCGGTGACCCGCCATCCGATAGCCGGGTTGTAGGCGAACTCGGGTCCGGGCCGGTCGACCACGTCGAACTGGCCCGGCCCGAGCTGCTGGGCGGGACACACGACGCACGTTTGCTCACACCACTGCGGTAGCGGCCCGGACATGGCGCCGATGCTACGGCAACCAGGAGGTATCAGGCCATGACCGTCTTATCCCCTCCCCGGCCCGCCACCGTCGACCGCGCCCTACGCGACGCCCAGCGATGGTGCACCGGACACGCCATCGACGACCGCCCCGCCTTGGCCCACGCGGTCCGGGTCGCCGTGACCATCGGCGAACATGTACTACACCCGGACCCGGATCTGATAGCTGCAGCGCTGCTGCACGACACCCCCGACTTCGCGCCCCGCACGCCGGACATCTACCAGGTCCTCGCCACCGCCTACGGCCCGCAGGTACCGCGGATCATCGCCGCCCTGCAGGCCGAGCACCGGGCCCTCGACATGCCGGACCCGCCCATCCGCGTTGACGACCTGCCGGTGCTGCTGGCCTCGACCGCCGACAAGATCGTCGCGCTGACATCGCTGCTGCGACGGGCGCATACCAGCGGCGACGTCACCGACTTCCTCCGCAGGCGCCCGGCGCTGCTCACGATGCTGCCGCACTTCCGGGCCTTTCAACAGGCAGCCCACCCCCGGGTGCCGGCGGGGATGTCGGCACGCCTCGACACCGCGCTGGCGCTGCTCGAGAGAGCCGCCACCGGCATCCAGACGGCGAGCAAACCATGATCGCCATAGATGCCGCGTTGGCGGACCAACTACGCCGTGACCTGCTCACTGCCGCCGGCCATCAACAGACCGGTGGGCAGGTCATCCAGGAGTGGGAACTGTCGACGGTGCAGCGGCTGTACCTGAGCGACGGCAGCAGTGTGATCTGCAAGCTCGCCACATCGCCGTTCACCGGCGAAGCCGCTGTGCTGCGGCACCTCAACGAACACGGTGCCGCCGTGCCCCACCTGCACGGCTACACGCTACGTCCGCAGGCGCTGGGCATGCTGATGGACGACCTCGGCGACCCCATCCGCCCAGCAACTATCGCCGAGGCCGCAGCCGTCGCCAGCGCAATCCACGCCGTCCCGCCCGTGCCCGCGCTGCCCGTGTTCGACCAGCGGACCCTGGCGCGCCTGCCCGAGCAGGCGCTCGCCGCACTCGACGAGCTGCACCGCCAGGGCCGCTTCGTCGACTCCGGCGCGGCCGAGGAACTGCTGCGGCGGCTGACAGCTGTGGCGGGCAGACGCGCCGACGGCGCCGAGCGAGAACCCTTTGGGCTGTGCCACGGCGAGTTCCACCGCAGCTCGCTGCACGTCAGCCGCACGGGATGCCGTCTCGTCGACTGGGCGAAAGCATTCACTGGACCCGGCCTGCTCGACCTCGCCACCTGGTTCGGCACCCGCAACGCCGCAGACCCCGCCCAACTTATCCGCCTGATCCGCACCTACGTCGAGGCTGGCGGCAGCACCGACGCTCACTCGGACCGCGGCGGTCTGCCGGCGGCTCAGTGGGCGCTGGGATGGCACCGCGTGTGGGCAGCCTGGTGGTTTCTGACCACGGCCGCCGCAGGCCACCACCAGCCCCACACAGATGGCTCTCACGCCCAGGTCGTGCACCGCCAACTGCACGCTGCCGCGCAACTGCTCGACGCCGCCCCATTTGGCGCGTCCGGAGTTCATCTCACTACCGCGGGAAGATCCTTATGAAGCGCCTCATCGTGGACACCCACGCCTCGTCCTGCTACTTCCGCACCTCCGTCGGCGGGGATGGACGCAAGGCGTTGGTGCAGATCACCGAACGGTGCAACCTGCACTGCGCCCACTGCTTCGTCTCCTCGACCGCAGTCGGGTCCGACCTGTCCCTGGGCGACTTCACCACCCGAGTGTTGCCCCGGCTGCTCGACGCCCGAGTCGAACGCCTCACGCTCACCGGGGGCGAGCCCTTCGTCCACCCCGACCTGATCGCCATGTGCCAGGCGGTGGCCGATCAGGGACTGCCGGTGGGCATCTGCACCAACGCGACGCTGACCCGCGATGCCGATATAGCCGCCTTGGCCGCCTTGGGCAACGTTCACGTCAACGTGTCCTTTGACGGGTTCCGGCCCGACAGCCACGGCAAGTTCCGCGGCGACCGGTCGTCGTTCGCCACCACCGTCGCCACCACCCGCAAGTTCGCCGAGGCCGGCCTCCTCAAGGGCCTACTGTCCACGCCCAACGCGCTGACCGTGCCGCAGGAGTTCGCTGACCTGTGCGCCTTCGCCGTCGACGTCGGCGCCGAGTACGTGCTGATGAACCCGCTGTCCTCCTTCGGACGAGGGGTGAAGAGCCGCAGTTGTCGGGGTACTCGTTGGAGTGCAGAGGTGAGTACGGCTGATCTTGCAGAGGTCAGGTGTCGTGGTGGGTGCCATGTTCGTCACGGTGGGTGGCGGCTTGCAGGCGTAGGCGGGTGAGGCCGAGCATGTCGATGAGCCATCCGGGTCCGCCGGTGATGCCGCGGGCGCGTAGGAGGGTGTCGACCTCGTGGTGGGTCGCCGGACCGCTGTGGGCGAGGAAGTCTTCGCAGATCTGGAGCAGGTGTGGCAGGAGATCGCCGTGGTTGTTGTCGTTGGTGGTCGCGGGGTCGTCCGGGGTGGCCGGGGTGGGCATCAGGCGACGTTCTCGATGGCGGTGAGGCGGTTCTTGAGTCGGTAGCTGGGGCCGTTGATGGGGACGACGTCGCAGTGGTGCAGGAGCCGGTCGAGGATGGCGGTGGCCAGGACCTCGTCGCCGAAGACTTGGCCCCATTCGCCGAAGCCCTTGTTCGAGGTCAGCAGGGTGGAGCCCTTCTCGTAGCGTTTCGAGATCACTTGGAAGACGAGGTTGGCCTCGGGGCGTTCGAGGGGTTGGTAGCCCACTTCGTCGATGACCAGGACGGTGGGGCGTAGGTAGGTCTGCAGCTTGCGGGCCAGCCGGCCGATCGCATCGGCGGCGGTGAGGTGGCGGACCATGTCGTCGAGGGTGGTGAAGTAGACGGTGAACCCGGCTCGGCAGGCGGCGACCGCGAGGGACACCGCGATGTGGGTCTTGCCAACGCCGGGTGGGCCGAGGAACGCGACGTTGGCTTTGGCCTGCACGAACGCAAGCGTCGCGAGGTCACGGACTTTGCGGGGGTCCAGGTCGGGTTGGAAGCTGAAGTCGTAGTCGTCGAGGGTCTTGTGGTGCGGCAGCTTCGACAGGCGCAGCCCGGCGCGGAAGCGGCGTTCGTCGCGGACGGCGAGTTCCTCTTGCAGGACGAGGTCGAGGAAATCCAGGTAGCCCATGGCCTGGGTGTCGGCCCGGCCGGTGAGTTCCTGCAGCGTCTTGGCCAGGTGAGGCAGGCCGAGTTTGGTGGCGCTGGCGTGGATGCGGTTGGTGACCAGCTCACTCACGTCGAGACGTCCTTCAGGTGTGGGCGGTGGGTGAACGGGCTGGCCGCAGCTATCTGCTCATAGACCGACAGCGGGCGGGCCTCGACGGCGATCTGGGCGGCGGCGGCCCGGTTGAGCAGGGCTTGCAGCGGTCCCTGCCCGCCGTTGTGGTGGGCCGATCGGCGTGCGGCCGGCTGCCCGCCGGCGGGGTCGCCGGTGGTGACGGCACGGGTGTGTCCGTCGGGCAGGCCGTCCCAGTGGCTTTCGTCGACGACGCGGGCGCCGCGGCCCACGGCCCGCTGGTGCGTGGCCAGCAGCGTGGTGCCGTCCAGGCCGGGGACGGTGGCGTGGATGGTGATGGTGGCGGCGGTCGCCCGGATCTCCACGAGTTGGCGGTGGCGGACACGGCGGGCCGGCACGGAGTAGAGGTTGCCGGCATAGGCGACCAGGCAGTCCTTGCCGACGTGCCGCAGATGCCGGTCGGCGACCACATACGCCCGGGCCGGGACCGGTCGCAGCGCGGCATGATCCCGGACCGCCCGCACGCCGATGATCTCGCCGTGGGTGCGATGCCGCACGGCCCGCCGCTGCGGAACCCAGGCCACGAACGTGGCATCGAGCTCGGCCAGCGACGAGAACGCCCGCCCGGCCAGGACATGATCACGGACGATGGTGACCTGCCGTTCGACCCGCCCCTTGCCAGTCGGCCGGTAGGCGGCCAGCACGTCGATGTCGAAGTCGTAGTGCCCGGCGAACGCGACCGCTTCCGGGTGCAGCGGCACCGCCTGGCCTGGGGCGACGTGCCGGCGGACCACGGTCTTGGTCCGGTCGTAGACGATCACCCCGGGAACCCCGCC
>NZ_JBNCKT010000119.1:0-15980 GCF_049841675.1 Micromonospora sp. DT4 | reverse complement strand
CCAGACCACCACAGAGCCCTCCAACAGCTGATCAGACAAGATCAACTTGCGGCGGCTTGACACAGGGCAACTCACGCAATGACCTCCTGGGGGTCGGGCGCCGGCAGGAACCGGGCCGGCCGCTGCGGCTGGCTCATCGACCGCACCCACGCCAGCAGGCCGATGAAGGCGACGCCGAGCGCGGCCATCACCACCTGACCCGTCGGTGTGCCGTACGGCTTGATGTACTCGGTGTTGACCAGTCCGTACGCCAGCGTCGCCAACGTCATCCCGGTCAGGAAGCGGACCGCGAACCGTGGCTGGGTGCGCTTGGCCTCGATCTCCCGGCGGGTCGCCACCTCCGCGGCCGCCGCGCCGGCGATCGACCCGAGCACGTCGCCCAGCCGCTCGCCCCGGTCGGTGAGGTGCAGGATCAGCGCCGCCACCACCTGGTCGCAGACCGGGTCTCCGATCTCGTCGGCGAACGCCAGCAGCGCGGAGCGGGCCAGCCAGCCGGCCTGTAACCGGGCGGCGAGCAGCCGTACCTCGTCCTCGATGCCGGGTGGCACGCTGCCGATCGTGCTGATGATCGACTGTTGGAGGCCCTGGCCCGTACCCGAGACGTCCTTGAGCCGACGGGTCCACTCGCCGACGGCCTCGATCCGGGCGATCGCCCGCTGCTCGGCCTTGCCGACCGCGAACAGCCACGGCGTTCCGGGCACCGCCACCGCCACCAGCAGGCCCACCACCGGTAGCCCGGTCAGCAGGAACGCCAGCGCCCCGGCGACCACCGCGGCGAGCAGCAGCGCCTGGTAGGCCCGTCGCTCGGCGGGAGTGGCGCCGG
This sequence comes from Micromonospora sp. DT4, assembly GCF_049841675.1. Classification (NCBI taxonomy): domain Bacteria; kingdom Bacillati; phylum Actinomycetota; class Actinomycetes; order Micromonosporales; family Micromonosporaceae; genus Micromonospora; species Micromonospora sp. DT4. The sequence goes on along the minus strand of NZ_JBNCKT010000119.1, from coordinate 15,157 downwards.
AACCGCGCCAGAGGCGGCTGAGGCCGGGCCCCGCCCCCGGTCCGGGACCGGCGGGTCGACGGGTGCCGACCAGGGCGACCACCGCCAGCAGGAGCCCCGCCACGCAGGCGGCCCCGGAGACCACCGCGATCAACTCCAGGCTGTTTCCCATCACGTCACCGCCGGGCCAGTCGGGTCTGTCGGGGTCGCCGCCACGCACCCGTGCCGGCCTCGATCCACCGGGTCAGCAGTCGGGAGTCGTACCCCACGCGGAGCAACTGGTCGCGGACCCGCTCGGGGAGGTGTCGGGGGACCGCGCGGCCGTCCGGACCGGGACCGAAGACGGTGGTGGTGGTGATCCGTCCGGCCTCGCCGGCCCCGATCACCTCCTCCATGTGGGACACGAACCGGTGCTTGCGCCCGCCGATGGCGCTCTCGTCCTCGACGGTGACGTAGACGATCAGGTCGAGGGCGTTGCCGGCCATCCGACGCGCCTGGTCGACGGTCATCTCGCGGCCGTGGGCCAGCGCCAGCTCGACGATCCGTTCGCCCACCCCGGCGGCCGTACGGGCGTGGATCGTGCACATCGACCCCCGGCTGGTGGTCATCGCCTGGAGCATCGGCACGATCTCGCGGGACCGCACCTCGCCCACGATGATCCGTAGGACACCCATCCGCAGCGACAGCGGGATCAGGTCGGCGATGGTCACCTCGCCGGCAGGTCGGCCGTCGAACCCGCGCTCGCCGTGCCCCTCCCGGGCCTCGAAGCTCATCACCGCCCGGTGCCGCTCGCGGCGGCGCGCCGGCAGCAGCTCCCGGCTCTCCTCCAGCAGTACGTACGGCTCGTCGGGTGGGATCTCGTTCATCAACGCCCGGATGATCGTGGTCTTACCGGCCCCGGCCAGACCCGCGACCATGATGTTCAACCCGGCGCGCATCGCCGCACGCAGGAAGTCGCGCAGCAGCGGGTCGATCATCTCGTCCAGGTCGCCCCGGCTGCCGGCCACGTCGTCGAGGCTCACGTCCAGGGTGTTGTGTTTGCGAATCACCGCGTACGGGCGGTGGCTGACCAGGAACACCGCGGCCAGTCGACTGCCGTCGGGCAGTTGCAGGTCGAGGGTCGGCTTCACCGTCGACAGTGACCGCTCGGTCGCGCCGGCCCGCCGCGCCGCCGCCTGGAGGATCTCCACCAGCTCGGCGTCGCTGTCGGCAATCGGCTCGCCCCAGTCCACCCCGCCTCCGTGCCGGGTGATGCGCACCTGGTCACAGCCGAGGATGTGCACCTCCTCGATGGTGTCGTCGACCAGGAGGGTCTGTAGCCGGCCGAGCCCGACCAGCTCGGCGGTCACCTGGTCGAGCAGCAGGCGCTCCTCACCGGCGGCCATCGGCGTGCCGGCCCGGCGGACCGCGTCCGCGTACTCGGCGACCACCGAGACGGCCAGCCGGGCCCGCTCGGTGTCCTCCTCGTCGACGGTGAACTCCCGGCCGCGTTGCCACAGGGTGAGGCGTTCGGTGAGTTCCCGGCGCAGCTCCCGGACCACCTGGAAGTCCATCCGGGGCCGGGGCGTCGGCTCCGGCGGCGTGGCCGAGGGTGCCGGCTGTGGCATCGGCGTCACGTGGTGGTGCCGGCCGTTCGCTGGCGTCAGCGGCGGCGCGGTGGACGTCGCGCCCGGCGGCTGCTGGCGCGGGTCGGCGGAGACGGGTTCAAACCGCATCCGGCACCCCCTGCTGCACCGGCCAGGCCAGTCGTGCCCGCCGGCGTTCCAGCAGCGCCCCGACCGGCACCTCCAGCGCGGTCGCCGCGCGCAGCAGCGGCCGTCCGGCCCGCACGGTCCCACCGAGGGCGAGCACCCCTGCGGTACGCGGGTCGTGCGGCAGCCGGGCGATCACCGGCAGCTTCAGCCCGCGACTGATCTCGGCACGCCCGTGCCCATCGCCGACCAGCAGGAGCCGCAGGGTGCCCGGCGGCACCCGGTGTTCGGCGAAGTCCCGCTCGATCGCGGTGACCGCCGCCCGCGTTCCGGACAGGTCGGGCAGGTGGGCCCGGGTCACCAGCAGCACCACCGAGGCGGCCCGCAGCAGTGGCCACGGTGGGCCGGTGACGTGCAGCCGGCCGCAGTCGACCAGTACGTCGTAGCCGGGGGTGCCGCGGTCCAGCGCGTTGAAGTAGTCGGCGAAGCGCTGCCACAGCGGGGTGACGCTGCCGGCCTGCGTCGGGTCGACCAATCCGGGCAGCAGCAGCCGTTCCCGGCGCGGCGCGTCCAGGTCGACCAGTTGGGACCAGAACGCGGTCTCCAGGTTGCCGTCGCGCAGTTCGCCGACGGCCAGCTCCCCGATGCCGCGCGGGCCGTCCAGCTGACCGCCCAGATAGCCGGCGAGGATCGATCCGCCGGCCGGGTCACACTCGGCGAGTACCAGCCGGCGGTGCCAGGTCAGGGCGCAGGCCAACGCCGAGGTGGTCACGCCCGGCGAGCCCTTCGCCGACACCAACGCGATGATCGCCATGGTCAGGCGGCCTCGGTCAGCACGACGGCGATCCGCTCCTGGGCAGCCAGTGCCACCACGGCGGGTACGTCCCGGACGAGGAGCGCCAGGTACAGCACCTTCTCGTCGTCCGTCGGGCTGACCATGTCGATGACGGTGGCCGCGAACCGGGTGCCCGCCGTGGCGGCCGCCCCGGTGGCGTTCTCGTCCGGGGTGCTGACCAGCAGCACCTTGTCGCCGGGGTGCAGTTCGCGGGCCGGCACCTGGGCGGTCTTCAGACCGAGCGCGATCTGCTGCTGCCCCGGGCCGAGCAGCGGGTCGTCGGTGACCTGCCCGAGGGTGAGCAGGGTGCCCGGCACCAGCGCCACGGCGGCCCGCTTACCGACGATCTCGTCCAGCCGGCCCGCGGGCACCGGGCGGAGTCCCTGCCCGCCGGCGACCTGCACGGTGATCAGATCGGCGGCGGTGACCTCCCGGCCCACCTCCACCGGCCGGGCCACCGCGAGGTAGTTGCCGGTGGCCCGGACCGAGGTGACCGCGAACGCGGCCCCCAGCCCACCGAGGGCGATCAGGAGTACGGCGAGACCCAGCAGCCCCGGACGGACGCGGCGCTGCCGGACCACCTTCGGCGGGCTGACCGGCGCGTCCACCGGTCCGGTCGCGTTATGCGTCGCCAGACTCACCGTTCGATCTCCATTCGTCACTGTGGGGCTCGCAGAACCGGCGCACTCACCTGGTCACCACCTGGAGCTCCCGGATCTGGACGGGCACGGTGCCGCTGGTCCGGGTCTGCGCGATCGGGTCGCCCTCGACGCCGTTGTCGGTCCACCAGCGGACCGTCCAGTACGTGGTGGCACCCACCCGGTAGGTGCCGGCCTTCGGGTAGCCGTGGTCGTAACCGCAGTCCGGCGAGGTGCGGCCGGCGCGCTTGCCCTTCGGGTCGTACGGGGTGCCGGCCTTGGTGCAGGTGACCGTGTCGCCGTTGCCCATGCTCCAGACGATCCGGTCGACCTTGGCCTCGATCGAGACGGTCAGCCCACGGTCGGTCGCGGAGGCGCGCAGCGGTCCGAAGTAGCTGGCGCTCGGGGTGGCCCACATCCAGACCGGTAGCCCGACGAGGCCGGGGCCGATGTCCTTGCGGGGGGCGACCTTGAGCCGTGCCGGCAGCAGCTTGATCGAGGCGAGGGCCCGCCAAGCCAGCTCCTCCGGGTCCGGGGGAGTGCCGAAGCCGGGCGGAGGCCCGTCGAGTGGCACGGTGTCCTGGGCGCCGAGATCGCCACCGTTGCAGGTCCGCACGTACCACTGCTGACCCTCGTCCGCCGGCCGCTGCGGCACGGCGAGCTTGTAGTAGCAGCCGTCGCCGTTGTTGAACCAGCCCAGCACGTCGTCGTAGCAGGGGATGGTCCGACCGCCCCACTGGCAGACGCCGCCACCTCCACCGCCGCCGGAGTTCCCGCCGCCGTTGTCGCCGCCACCGCCGGGGTCACCCGGTTGGCCGGGCTCGTCGTCCCAGACGTTGCAGTCCGGTTGGCCGGGTGGGCACTCCACCCCCGGGCCGGCGCGTCGGGCGGCGGCGGCGGCGGCCGGTAGGGTCGCGCCGACCACGAGCAGCAACGCCAGCCCGACCCCCGCGAGCACCCGGCGGGTCAGCACGGCTGGTCCTGGTGCGCGGAACCGGAGCTGATCAGCCACCGGCCGTCCGGATAGCGGGTGGCGGTGGCGGTGGCCAGGTGTCTGCCGCCACCGCTGCCCGGCACCACCCGCTGGTCCTTGGTGTAGACCAGCCGGTAGCCGGTCGCGTCCAGGCAGTCCTGGATCTCCACGGTGGCCGGGTCCGAGTCGAGGTCGACGGCGGTCGCGCTGGGATCGGATCTCAATGTCCCGGTACGCATCGCGCCGTGCTCCTTGGCGTCGCGAATGGACAACTGCACCCGGGTCAACAGTGGATCTGCGAGAAATCTGGACAGTTCCGGCGCGTGTGGATCGCCGCGCCGACTCGCCGTACGCGAGGCCGTGAGATATCCGGAGTACGCCTCAAGCGCCGCCTTTGCCGCCGCCGCGCGTTCGGCATCCGAGTCCGTCCGTGCTCCCTCGCCCCGCTCCGACGTCGGTCGTTCGACCGCCTCCTGCCCGCTGCCGCAGGCCGTGAGCGCCACCACCGCCACCACCGCCACGATCGCCAGCAGGCAGGTTGCCGCTCGTCTGAGCTGCCGTCCGCGCACCGCCGAACCCTCCTCGTGATCACCCGATCTGGCGACGAGACGCCGTTGCCGAGCATGCGGAAGCGCGCCCGGATCAATACATCCGACCGTTCATCGCGCTTCTGCATTCACCGTTGCGGATCTTCTGCAAATGCAAGGTCCCGTGTTCTCCGGTCGTTGAGGTGAGGCTTGCGTCATACCCAAGGGGCGAGCATAAGCTCACGATCGCCGATGCAACAGAGGCAATTCAACTGAACACTCTGCGTAATGACGGGTGGTGGTGGCAGGTGTCCGAGCCGCGCTCCGGACGGCGACCGATCGAGGGGTCGCCGACGGTCGGGCCTCCTCGGCGCGGGTCGGTCCGTCGTGACCCCTGCGCCCCTTGCGAGAGTGGGACATCGCGCCCGCATCCCGGCATCCGACCCGCGCCTCGGGTCACGCCGCGGCGCGTGGCCGTCGGTCCGACCCGAGGCGGGAGCCGCCGGTGGCAGACGTCCCTTTCTGCGCCATCCGCTACACCCGAGCGAACGTTCAGTCACGATCCGTGTTCACCTATCGGGGCGGCTGCACGACGTTCGGCGGGGTCGACGTGGCGCTGACGGCCGAACCACCCGGCCAACCGTCCGCGTCGGCCGGCTCCGCGGGCACCGAGGTGCAGCCGGTCACGGGCGCCCGTCGTCTCCGGCTCGCGACCGTGCTGGCATCCGTGCTCGTCACCCCGCTGCTGCGATTGGCGGTCGTGCGCCACGCCGTACCCTCGAATGCCCCCAGCCGGACCGGCTGCGACGCCTGCGGGGCCGTGGTCAGCCTGACCAGGCCGTGGCCCGCGCTCGGCCCGGCGGGCCGGTGCGGCCGGTGCCGCGCCCGGGTCGGGCCGCCGCCCGGCACGATCGAGATTGCCGCGCTCGCCGCCGTGGCGCTGCTCGTGCTCGTCGGTCCGCCGCTCGGGGCGCTGCCGGCCCTGGCCTGGTGGCTGGGCTGGACGCTGCCGGCGGTCATGGTCGATCTGGCTGTGCACCGGTTACCCGACCGGCTCACTCTGCCCGCTGTTGGCGGGACGTGGCTGCTGCTCGGCGCGGCGGCGCTCACCGGCGCCGGGGTGGGTCCGTGGGCGCGAGCCGTCACCGCCGGCACGGGGCTGGCGCTGTTCTTCGCCGCCAGCACGCTGCTGCTCGGACGAAGGGGTTTCGGGCTGGGCGACGCCAAGTTGGCGCTCAGCGCGGGCGCGCTGCTCGGCTGGTACGGCTGGCCCGTCCTCGTGTGGGGGCTGCTGCTCACGTTCGGGCTGTCCGCGCTGGTGAGCCTCGGACTGCTGGTCGCCCGCCGCGCCCGATGGACCACCCACCTGCCGTTCGGCCCGTTTTTGCTCCTCGGCACGGCGGGCGCGCTCCTGGCTACCTGACCCGCGCCCGCCCCCGCGCCGCCGGAGCCTCGGACGCGACGCGAGGCCCGCACCTCCGGGATCGAGCGCGATGTGGGAGGTGGGGCGGGTTACGGGCGGGGTCGGCTGGCCAGGTCGGGTACCCGACGGCGGGCGTCGGTGCGGCGACGTAGCGCCTCGGCGGCCGGGCGGGCCAGCAGTGGGGTGGCGGCCACGGCGACCAGGGCGCCGAGCAGCAGCCCCGCAGCCACGTCGTGCGGGTAGTGCACGCCCACGAAGACCCGGGAGAACGCGGCCAGTACGGCCAGCGGCAGCGCGAGCAGCCCGAGTCGCCGGGACAGCAGCAGGGTGGTGATCGCCAGCGCGCCGGCGAGGGTGGCGTGGTTGCTAGGGAACGAGTAGTCACCCGGTGGTGGACAGGTGCCGGCGATGATCGCCCGACCCACCGCCCGGCACGGCCGGTCCTCGTCCACCACGGTCTTGAGCCATTCGCTGCTCGCGTACGCCAGGAGAGTCGGCAGTGGCGCGACGAGGGCGAGTGCCCGGTCGTGCGGGCCGCCGGCCAGGCGGCGCAGCGCGGCCGCCACCAGCAGCGCGCCGAGGAGCAGGATCACCCCCTCGGTGGCGTGCCCGACGAACCACTGCACCGGGTGCGGGGTGCCGGCGGCGGCATCGACGATGTCGTGGTACCACTCGGCGCTGATCTCTGGGACGTCCGTGCTGCCGTTGTCGGCCATGAATCACCTCACCACACGTTCATACCGCGTTCACCTTGGAGGCATCTTGGAAACGCGGCAGGGGAGCAGCATATGTGTCGAAGGTCAAGTCCTTCGCCCAGCCTTCGTGCAGGCACTCCTGCTTGGCTGGCAAGACCGACCGGACGCCGCGCAGTGGGGTGCGGCGGCGTCGGGGCGTCGGGGCGTCGGGGCGTTGGCCGTGGGCTCAGGTCGGCGCGGATCCGTCGGCCACGCGCTGGGTCGGGCCGGGCCCGCCGGCCATGCGCTCCCGGACGGCCCCCAGCGCCTCGAAGGCGTACGCCCAGTTGTGGCACTTGAAGCTGCGCAGGCCGTCGATGGCGGTGTGGCAGTCGGCGCAGTGCACCCCGGGGATGGCGTCCGGGACCTCGGTGTTGACGTACTTGTGGTCGCCGAGGATGACCTCGGCGATCATGCCCTTGTCGTGCAGGCCGGTGACTGCCGAGGAGACGATGTCGTACCAGGTGATCCGTCGGCCGCACTTCGGGCAGTCCGGTTCGTCACCGCTGACCCAGAGCGGGGCGCCGATGGTGCGCGCCGGCATGCCGAGCAGCTTCTCCAGACGCCGGACGTCCGACTCCGGGGTGGTCCACCGGTGCTGGCCGGGCAGTGACGCGGGCGAGTCGTACACGGCGCGGAACAGGTCGTGGTCGACCCGTACGGTCTCCCGTTGACTGGTCATCGGCGGCTCTCCTCGGTGCGTCGGTGCCCCCACCGTGGTCCGCGTTGACCAGGGGTGCAGCCGGATCAACGACAGGAGGGGCGGGCGGGTCGTCGCCTCGGGAGCTCCCATCGGCGGCGGTGGTCGGCGGCCGCCGCTGACGCGCTTTTGCCTCGAGCGGCGGGTCCCGGATGGTACGACGGACAGATGGCGAGCAGACCCGAACGGCTGCTACGGGGAAGCGACGCATCGCTCAGCGCCTCGTTCCTGGAACTCTTCTTCGACCTGGCGTTCGTGCTCGCCCTCAGTCAGACGGCCCAGCACCTGCTGCACAACTTCACGCTGGGCGGCGCTCTGCGTACCGCCCTGCTGCTGGCCGGCGTCTGGTGGATCTGGGTGGCCATCACCTGGACCGCCGACTGGTACGACCCGGAGACTCCGGTCATCCGAGCGGTGCTGATCGTCGCGACGCTGGGCAGCCTGCTGGCCGGCGTGGCGATCCAGGAGGGGCTGCACGGGCGGGCCGGGCTCTTCGCCGGGGCGTACGTCGGGGTCCACCTCGTCCGTGGCGTGGTCACGGTCACGGTGCTGCGCGGGCACCCGCGCCAGCGCCGGGCGCTGCGGATCCTCTGCTGGTACAGCGTCACCTCTGTGGTGTGGCTGGCGGGCGTGCTCCTGCCGGCGTGGCGGGTGGCGCTATGGGTTTTCGCTCTCGTCATCGACCTGACCGGCCCACGGCTCGGCTGGCCCACGCCGAGGCTGGGTCGCGCGCGGCGGCACGAACTGCACCTCGCGGGCGGGCACCTTGCCGAGCGCTATCAACAAATCATGATCATTGCGCTCGGGGAGCTCGTTCTGGTGGCTGGCCTGTCGTACGCCGGCACCGGCCTCGACCTCGCCGAGACGGTCGCCTTCCTGCTGGTCTTCGTCACCGCCGTACTTGTCGGTCTGCTCTACGTGACCCCCGCTGGGCAACGTCTCGGCCCGGCCCTCGATCACGCCGACCCGTCGCGGCTGGGCGTCGTGACCGGCGACCTGCACCTTGTGATGATCGCCGGTATCGTGTTGACGGCCGTCGGGGCCGAACTGAGCATCGCCCACCCCACCGAGAAGGGCGACACGGCCTCCGCCCTGGTCATCATGGGCGGCCCCGCGCTGTTCCTGGTCGGACGCATCCTGTTCTCGCTGACGATCCACCGGCGGGTCTCGTGGCCCCGGGTCGCCGCCCTGTTCGTGCTGGGCGGTGTGGCGGCGGCCCTGCGTCCGCCGCTGCTGGCGCTCAGCGCGGTCGCCACGGTGGTGGTGCTCGTAGTGGTCGTCCTGGATCGCGCCGGCATCCTTTCCTATCGCAGCGTCAGACAACCTGACTAAAGTCAGAGGTATGGACTCGGCGCTCATCGCCGCTGTGCGGCGGTTCAACCGGACGGTCACCCAGCGGGTGGGTGCGCTGGACGACGAGTACATGGCCCAGGGGCGCCCGCTCGGGCAGGCGCGCCTGCTGTGGGAGATCGGCCTGGCGGGTGCCGAGATCGCGGCGCTCCGAGCCCGGCTGGGCCTCGACTCGGGATACCTCAGTCGGCTCCTGCATGCCCTGGAGAACGACGGGCCCGTCATTGTAGGGCCGGCCGAACAGGTAGGCGGCGACGGCCGGGTCCGCACCGCCGCCCTCACCGACGCCGGCCGTAGGGAGTGGGCCGAACTCGACCGGCGGTCCGACGAGCTAGCCGCCTCGATCCTCGAACCGCTCACCGATCACCATCGGGACCGACTCGTCACCGCCATGGCCGAGGTCGAACGGCTGCTCGTCGGGTCGATGGTGGTGGTCGAACCGTGCCCGCCAGGCGACCCGCGGGCCCGCGCCTGCCTGCGGGCGTACGCCCGGGACATCGGTCGACGGTTCGACGACGGATTCGACCCGACGTTGAGCAACGCGGTCCACGATGAGGCGCTCACACCGCCGGCCGGCGTACTCCTGCTCGCCACCATGAACAGCGAGCCCGTCGGCTGCGGTGCCGTGAAACTGCACCGCGACACGCCCGCCGAGATCAAACGCGTCTGGGTGGCGGACACCGTGCGTGGGCTGGGCATCGGACGGCGACTGCTGGGCGAGCTGGAACGGTACGCCGCCGAGCGTGGCGCGACCGCCGTGCGGCTGGACACCAACCGCAACCTCACCGAGGCGATCGCCCTGTACCGCGCGGCCGGTTACCGGGAGATCCCGCCGTACAACACCGAGCATTACGCCCACCACTGGTTCGAGAAGTCGCTCACTGAGTGAGCGGACGTCACGACGGCGAGCCGGACTCCAGGCCACGTCGGGTGAGGGCGGCCCGCAGCCGCAGCGACTCGGCGGCGAGGTTCTCCCGCCCGCCCTGCTCCCGGTCGATGGCACAAACCACCGTTTCCACCAGCGCCCCACCGGCCCGCAGTTGACGGCACGACGACAGCAGCGCTCCGCCCGTCGTGACCACATCCTCGATCACCACTACCCGCAGGCCGTCCACCGGGCCGCCCTCGGCAGCCTTTCCGGTCCCGTACTCCTTGGCCTGCTTGCGCACGAAGACCGTCGGCAGCCCGGTCAGCTGGGACATCACGGTGGCGATCGGGATGCCACCCATCTCCATCCCCGCCAGCACGTCACACTTCGGCAGCAGGGCGACCATCGACTCCGCCACCTCGCGCAGCAGGCCGGGCTGCCCCTCGAACAGATACTTGTCGAAGTACTCCGTGCTCACCTGACCGGATCGCAGGCGGAACGAACCGGTGAGGTGGCAGGCTTCGTAGACACGATGCGCGAGTGAGGTGGTCACGCCGCCAGCTTCGCATCTCTGCCCTCGGCCGCTCACCGTCCAGGTTCTGCCGCCACCCTGTAGTTCCGAGTTCCGCCTGGAAATTGGAGCGCGGTTCTGATCAAGACTGCCCAAGATCCGGCGGATCAACCGCACCAACGCCGCCACCACCGTCGACGGGGCCGGGACTTCCGCAACCTCGTACACAAAGGGTTTGGCCGCTCCCTCCCTGGCGGGAGACGGCCGTGGGGGAGCGTCAGGCTCCACCACCGGCCGCCGATCAGCCCTTCACCGCTCCAGCGGTCAGCCCTTCGGTGAGGAAGCGCTGTCCGAGCGCGTACATGATCACCACGGGGATGCTCACGAGCAGCGACGCCGCGGCGAGCTGTCCCTGCGGTACGACGTCTCCGGCGATCATCGACTGCATCCCCACCGGCAGCGTCTTGTACTCGTCCTTGGTGATGAACACGAAGGCGAACAGGAATTCGTTCCAGGCGTTGGTCAGGGTGAAGAGCGCGACCGCCAGCAGCCCCGGCTTGGCCAGCGGCAGTACTACCCGACCGAACGCCTGTAGACGCGTGCAGCCGTCGACGAGCGCGGCCTCCTCCAACTCCACGGGGATCGACGAGAAGTACCCCACCAGTAGCCAGGTGGCGAACGGAAGCGTGAACGTCGGGTACGTGACCACCAGTGACCACAACGAGTCGGTGAGGCGCACGCCGATGAGCATCTGGTAGAGCGGGATGAACAGCAGCGCGCCCGGCATCACGTAGGTGAGCAGCACGGTGACGGTGAAGCCCTGCGCCCCGCGGAACCGCAGCCGGGCCAGCGCGTATCCCGCGAGGGCGGCGCAGACCAGCGCCACCGCCGTGGACGCCGTGGACACCAGCAGGGTGTTGAGGTACCAGCGACCGAACGGCTGGTTGGCGAAGAGCGCGCTGAACTGCTCCGTAGTCCACGGCGTCGGCCACAGGTCGTCCGTGCGCATGACGACCTGGCCCTCGGACTTGAAGGCGGTGACACCGATCCAGTACAGCGGACCGAGCACGAAGAAGAGCAGCCCGGCGAGCGCGACCCAGGACCCCAGGCCCGACACCGCCGACGATGCCCGACGACCACCCCGCGACTGGAGAGTCGACACGACCCGGCCCACCGCCGCCGCGATCAGCAGGATCACTCCGAGGATCACCGCCGCCTTCCAGAAGATCTCCGGCGACGCCCAGATCAGCAGGCCGGTGACCACCGCGGTGACGACCCACGGCAGCGCCTTGCGCGCCTTCGGGGCCCACCGCGTACCGACCCAGCGCCCTGCGCGGCGTGCCCGGGGCAGTTTCGCCCCCGAATCCTGGCGCAACAGCCGGACCAGGACGAACACCAGCCCACCGATGACCGGCAGCATGACGAGCGTGACCGCCGCGCCCGCGCCGTACTGCAACTGCAGAATCGCCTTCGAGTACGCGACGAGCACGTACGGCGCGGTCACGTCACCCGGGCCACCCTGGGTCAGCAGCCAGACGAGGTCGAAGTTGTTGAACGTCCAGATCGACGACAGGGTCACCGTAACGGTGATCACGTGGCGCAGTCCGGGCAGCGTCACGTTGGCGAACCGCTGCCACGCCGAGGCGCCGTCGATGGTCGCCGCCTCGTACAGGTCCGCCGGGATGGCCTTCAGCCCGGCGAGGAAGCACACGGTGAAGAACGGCACCCCCTTCCAGACGTTCACGAGGATCACCGAGGGCATGGCCAGCGACGGGTCGGACAGCCAGCCCGCCGGCCAACTGTCGACCAGGTGCAGGTCGACCAGCAGCGGTCCGATTCCGGTGGCGGTGAGCAGGCTGTTGACGCTGCCGAAGATCGGGTCGAGCAGCGCGCGCCAGCTGAACGCCGTCACCACGGTCGGCACCACCCACGGCACCAGGAGCAGCCCCGCCAGCACCGCGCGCCCGCGGCGTCGGTGGTGCAGCAGCAGGGCCGCGGCCAGCCCGAGCACGACCTTGAAGATCTCGGCGTACGCGGTGAAGACGAACGAGTTCACCACGCCCGTGTGGAACTGGTCGTCGCCGACGAGGTGGAGGTAGTTGTCCAGGCCGACGAACACGGAGTCCTGCCCGTGCCGTTCGGTGGTGCTGGTGACGATGGATCGGGCGATCGGTACGAGGACGAGCCCGCCGACCAGCACGGCCATCGGCGTCAGGAACAGCGCGGCCATTCGCCAGTCACGACCCAGCCGGCGCTGGGTCGCCGTGAGGGAGCCGGATCCCGGCGGCGAGGGCGCCCTCGCCGCCGGGACCCGCGCGGGACGGAGCGTCCTCACTGCGGCAGCCCCTGCTGGTTGAAGATCTGCACCATCTTCGTGTGGGCCGCCTTCACGGCCTGTGCGGGCGCGGTGCCCTGCACGACCTGCTGCATCATGTCGGTGAGGACGTAGGCCGAGCCGACGGCCTGCTGGCCGGCGCTGGCCTTCTGCGGGAAGGCCAGGCCGTTCTTCGTGTTCAACGGCAGCTGCAACTGTGTGATCTTGCGCAGCATGGGGAACGCCGGATCGCCGCTGGTGAAGAACGGGTCCGCGTCCCAGACCTTTTCCCAGGCGGGCATCACCAGACCGGGCGCCTCCTTCGCCACCCCGAGCAGCGCGGGCGCGCTGACCAGGTACTGCGCCAGGAGCTTGGCGAGCGCGGGGTTCTTGGCGCCCTTGAAGACGACGAAGCCCTGCGACTGGCCGAGCAGCAGCGGATTGTTGGTCGCCGGTCCGATGCAGTCGGAGAACACGTGGGTGTTGGCGTGCACCGGGTTCTTCTTGGTCCGTGAGTCCGCGTAGACGCTGAACTGGTTGCGGGTGTAACCGAGGATGCCGGCGAGCCAGTTCTCGTTGTTGCTGGTGTCGGTCCAGCTCGCGATACCCGGCGGCAGCATCGGCTTGTACTTGGCGTTGGTGTAGATGTCACCCAGGAAGGTCACCGCCTGCACCGTCTCCGGTGACTCGAACGTGACCTTCCGGCCGTCGTTGGAGGCGATCGACCCGCCGTACGCGTTGATCAGCGCCTCGATCATGCCGTTGGCGTCACCGGACCGGTTCACCGTCATGCCCCAGCCGAACCGGCGCTTGCCCGGATCGGAGATCTCCAGGCACACGTCCCGCAGCTCTTCCCAGCTGTAGATGTCCTTGGGCGTGATGCCCTTTTGCTGCATCCAGTCCTTGCGCAGGAACGACCCGATCCCGATGAAGTGGTACGGGATCGCGAACCACTTGCCGTCGAAGACGCAGAAGTTCTTGGCCTCCGCGCACGGTTCGCCGTACTTGGCGGTCAGCGCCTGGACGACGTCCGTCACGTCCTCCAGGTCGCCCAGCGCCTGGAACTGCGCGACGAACCGGGAGTCGGTCATGAACGCCAGGTCACGTGCGACACCGCCCTTGACCTCGGCGTCGATCTTGGCCACCACGTCACCGGCGTCGGCCTGGACCAGACTGTTCTCGATCTTCGTGCCGGTGGTGTCGGCGAACTTCTTGATCGAGCTGTCGAGGGCGTCGTTCGCCGCCGTCGAGTAGAGCTTCTGCGACAACATCCCCATCGAGGAGCCCTTCATCGACGCGGCGGCGTCGATCAGCTCCTGCGGGACCTCGGCCTGCACCTTGGACGGCGATTTGGAGGTGCCCCCGCACGCGGCCAGACCGGCCGCGCCGAGTACTCCCACCCCCATCCCCAGAACGCCGCGCCGAGACCACCCCAATTTGTCCTCCATGGACACTCGCCTCCTTCATCTGCCCGCGCACGGCTGCACGCCGAAGGCGTACCTGGCGAACGCCGCCGTGTTTCCAGTTGGGTTTCTGTGGCGGCGACCACGGAGGGTCGCCCGTCGAGATCAGTTCGTTCGAAGCTCGCCACGGTGGCGCGATGAGGTTGAGGCGATCGGCGACGAGGCCGAGACAGTGGCGCTGACGTTCCAGTTCGGTCGTGTCACGTGACCACCGCCGTTCGAGATTTCGAACTAGGTTCGATATACCGCATCGAGTGGTGCGACGCTAGAGCAGTCCGGCAAGTGATGTCAATGTTTCGATGCTGTTTCGAACCGAAAGCGGGAGGTTCGCTATCGGGACTGGGCCCGGTAGCCCATGCGAGTGGACAGCATGGCCGCGCCCTCGCGAACCAGCCCGGTCCACTCCACCTGCACCTGGGGCGTCCACCGGATGATCGGCGCGGACAGGCTCATCGCGGCGATGACGGTGCCGGAGTGGTCCCGGATCGCGGCCGCGACGCAGCGCATCGCGGTGTCCGACTCGCCGACGTCGACCGCGACGCCGTCCGCCCGAACGCGGTCGAGATGCGCACGGAGAAGGTCCGGGTCGGTGATGCTCTCCGGCGTCATGCCCGGCAGAGGATCCTTCAACAGCACGGCGTCCAGGTCGGCCGGATAGAGGGCCGACAGCAGGACCTTGCCCACCGCCGTGCAGTGCGCGGGCAGCCGTAGCCCGACCCCGGACACCATCCGAACGGGGTGCGTGCTGTCGAACTTGACGAGGTAGATGACATCCGCGCCGTCGAGCACCGCCACGTGGACCGCCTCGTCGCACTTGGCGGCCACGTCCCGCGCGACGCCCTGTGCCTCGCGTACCAGATCAAGCCGGCCCGCGAACGCCGCGCCCAGTTGGAACAGCGGCAGGCCGAGCCGATACTGCACCGGCTGACCCGGTACGGAGATCAGGTACGAGCGGGCCTCGAGCGTCACGAGCAGTTCGTGGACGGTGGTACGCGGCAGGTCGAGCCGCTCCATCACCTGGCGGGCCGACAGTTGGGGGCAGTCCAGGAACAGTTCGAGGACGTCGAGTGCGCGGATATTGACCCGTAAGGCAAATAGTTGATGGTCAGGAGGCGGCGTAGCGGACTTCGGGCTTGCGGAACAAGGATTTC
>NZ_JBNCKT010000118.1:1545-16000 GCF_049841675.1 Micromonospora sp. DT4 | reverse complement strand
GCCGACGCGCGTCCCGCACCGTAACGCCCATACACCCCAAACGATCACAAACCATTTGGGTTACGGGTCAATAACTCTCTCCGGGGTGCGGGACACCCCGCCTGGCGTGCGTTCGACCACCAGTCACCCATCCTGGTCGACGGCGTCGCCTGGCTGCCGGTCACCATGCGCGGCGAACGCCGGGGCGTCCTGCGTCTGGCGCCGGTGCCCGACGACCCGGGGGTGCTCGGCGAGCTGGCCGACATCGCCACCTCGCTCGCGCACGAGCTGGCCGCCGTCTCCCCCGGCACCGACGTCTACAGAGTGGCGCGGCGCAGTCAGCGGCTCACGCTCGCCGCCGAGATGCAGTGGGACCTGCTGCCCGGCCGCAGCCGGGTCCGGGCCTCGTTCAGCCTGGCCGGGCAGCTCGAACCGGCGTACGCCGTGCGTGGTGACAGCTTCGACTGGTCCGACGACGGGCAACGGCTCTGGCTCTCCACGGTCAACGGCAGCGGCGAGGGTGTCGCGGCATCACTGCTCACGTCGCTGGCCACCCACGCGCTGCGCAACGCCCGCCGGGCCGGCCTCGGCCTGGGCGACCAGGCCGCCCTCGCCGACCAGGCCATCTACGACGAGTACCGGGGCAAGCGCCACCTCTCGGTGCTGCTGATGGAGCTGGACCTGCGCTCCGGGGCGATGACCGTGGTGGACGCCGGCTCGCCACGGCTCGTCCTCCTGCGTCGCGGGGAGGTCACCGAGCAGCCGCTGGAGGCGCAGTTCCCGCTCGGCATGTTCGAG
This sequence comes from Micromonospora sp. DT4, assembly GCF_049841675.1. NCBI lineage: Bacteria > Bacillati > Actinomycetota > Actinomycetes > Micromonosporales > Micromonosporaceae > Micromonospora > Micromonospora sp. DT4. The sequence goes on along the minus strand of NZ_JBNCKT010000118.1, from coordinate 15,223 downwards.
GCGACCGACTACCACGAGCAGACGTTCACGCTGGAACGCGGCGACCGGCTGTTCGTCGTCAGCGACGGCGTCGTGGAGGCCGCCAGGCAGAACGTGCGCTACGGCGAAACGGCGCTGGACCGGTTCCTGCGACGGACGGGCCCGATGGAGCCGCTGGACGCCGTCCGGTCGCTGATCGGTGACCTACGCACCTTCGTGGCCGGCGACCTGGTCGACGACGCCGTGGTGGTCTGCCTGGACTGGACCGGCCCGCAGTCGTGAGCGGCGCCGGTCAGTACGCGCCGCGGCTGTTCAGCACCGCGCCGGCGGTCTTCCACAGGATGGTGAGGTCGGCGGCGAGCGACCAGTTCTCCACGTAGTAGAGGTCGAGTCGGATGCCGTCCTCCCAACTCAGGTCGGACCGGCCACTGACCTGCCACAGCCCGGTCATGCCGGGCTTGACCAGCAGTCGCCGGGCCACGTCGCCGTCGTAGCGGGCCACCTCGGACGGCAGCGGCGGACGCGGCCCGACGAGGCTCATCTGGCCCAACAGCACGTTGACCAGCTGCGGCAGCTCGTCCAGCGACCACTTGCGCAGCAGCCGGCCGACCCGGGTCACCCGAGGGTCGTCGCGCATCTTGAACATCAGGCCGTCGGTCTCGTTGCGGATTGCCAGCTCGGCGAGCAGCGCGTCGGCGTTGACCACCATCGTCCGGAACTTGAACACCCCGAACTCCTGCCCACCCCGGCCCACCCGGACCTGCCGGAACAACACCGGCCCCCGGCTGTCCAGTTTTATGGCCAACGCGATGACCGCGATCAGCGGCAGGAGCAGCGCCAGTGCGACCGACGACATCGACCGGTCGACGAAGCCCTTGACCAGCTTGCGCGCGCCGCGGAACTCGGGCGCCTCGACGTGGATCAGGGGCAGCCCGGCGACCGGGCGGGTGTGGATCCGCGGGCCCGCCACGTCGGTGAGCGCGGGGGCCACGACGAGGTCGACGCCGGTCCCCTCCAGCTGCCAGCCGAGTCGACGCAGTCGGGCCGCGGTCAGCTCGCCGGAGGCGGTCACCGCCACCGTGTCCGCCCCGATCGCGGTCGCGGCCTCCGGGATGCCCCGGAACGACCCCACCACCGGCACGTCACCGAGGCGCTGCGCCACCGGCGCGAGCAGCGCGTCGGGGATGCACGCGCCGACCACCTGGTAGCCGGCGTACGGCTCGCGCCGCAGGGTGTGCACCAGTTCCAGGACGTGCGCGGTGTCGCCGACGACGAGCACGCGGCGGGACCAGCCGGCGCCCTTCGAACGGGCCCGGTGCAGACGTTTGCGCGCCGCGAACCGGGTCACCTCCAACCCGACCGTGCCCACCGCGAAGGAGATGCCGAGGAAGCCACGGGAGACACCGACGTCGGCGATGTAACCGGCGATGGCGATGGCTCCGGCCAGCCGTAGGCTCGCCGAGCTGACCCGCCGGTACTCGTCCGCCCCGTAGCCGACGACCCGGTCGTCGTAGCACCCGAGCGCCTTGAGGGAGATCAGCCAGGCCAGGACCAGACCGGGTGCCACCAGCACGTACGGGATCTTGGAGCCGACCGGCTCCTCGTCACCGAACCGGCCGACGTACCCGACGATCAGCGCGATGATGAGGATGGTGGTGTCCAGCACCACCAGGACGCGGATGTAGGAACGTTCGTCGGCGCGGGCCACCAGCCCGCTCGGCCGTTCCTCCGGCGTTGCCGAGCTGTCGGCGGGGGTCAACAGTGTCGCCGCGGTCACCGGCCCTCCCACTCTGCTCAGGACGGCCCCGGCCGACAGGTCGGGCCAGAGGCGGACCGACATTGCCGGAACACGTCGACATCCTGCCCTGACAACTATGACTGCCGATTGCTTCCGACGTATTGCCGTCACTTTTCTTCAACCCCGCAGCCATAAAAGGAACCCGCCGTACCGGCTTGGCGGTACGGCGGGTTCCTGTGCTGTGTGGCGGATCAGCGCGGTGCTGGGGGGCGCCGCGCGATGGCGGTGAGGAAGATGCTGCCGATCTCGCTCGGATCCTTGGTGACGAAGACGTCGCCGCCGGTCACCCTCGTGATCGACTCCAGCTCGACCTTGCTGACGCCCTCGCCAATACCGATCATGATGACCTGGACCGGCCGCTCCGGGTCGGCGATCTGCTTGAGCTTGGCGAGCAACTGCTGCTGGTTGAGACCGTTGTCGTCCTCGTTCTTGCCGTCGGTGAACAGCACGATCGAGTTGACCCGGCCAGGCTGCCAGTCGTCCTGCACCGCCTGGTACGCGGCCAGCATGGTGTCGTAGAGGCCGGTGTTACCGCTGGACGGCTTGATGGTGGCGAGCGCTCCCTCCAACTGGGCCCGCTGGCCGGAGAGCGGCCCGATCGGCACCAGCTCCCGGTAGTCCCGGTTGCCGACGAGCTCGGTGGAGAAGGTCCACAGGCCGATGGACCACGAGTCGTCGAAGAGCCCGAGGCCGCGGCGGGCCGCGTCCACGGTGACCTCCTCCCGGCTGCGGTTGTTGGCGCTGGGCACCTCGTCCTTCATCGAGCCGGAGACGTCGATGACGGCGAGCATCCGGCCGGACTGGGTGGAGATCGACCAATTGGACACGACACGCTGTATCGCGGCCGGGTCCAGGCCGCCGGCCGCGGTGCCGCCGGCCGCCGGGGCGGTCGACCCGCCGCCGGCCGGGCTCGGGGCGCCCTGCGGCGCGTTGAAGCCGGCACCCCAGTTGCCATCCGGCCCGCGCAGCGACTGTGCCGCCAGGCGGTCACGGAACTTCGGGGCGGTGAGCAGCTCGTAGAGCACCTTCGCCGCCGCGGCCTTGGTCGGCTCGATACCGGGCAGCACCGCGTACGGGTAGTCCAGCGGCATCGGGGCCGGCTCCATGTAGAGCGCGGCGAGCGGAACCGGCGGCTTCTTGTTGTTGTACGCGATCACGTCTTCCTCGGACAGCGCAGCCGCACCGAGAGCGCTGGCGATCGACATCGGGTCCGTGGCGGTCGGGAAGCGGGCCAGCAGGTCGTTGCGGAGCGAGGAGCGGCCCGTGGCCAGCGCCCGCAGCGCCCCGACGGTGTTGCGCTGGGCGTCGCCGCCCGCGCCGCTGGCGGCCGTGGTCAGCGAGAGCAGGCCGGACAGCCCGGCCGCGTCCCGGGTCGGCTCGACGATTCCGGTGCGCAACGGCTTGCTGCTGTTGACCTGCTTGAGCAGATCGGTCCAGGTGAACTTGGCGTTGGGCCAGCCGAGCCGCATGGCCACCGGCTCGGGCATCGCCACGACGACGGGGCTGCGAGCGATGGAGGCGCCGTTGGTCGGCGCGAACGCCGTCGCGTCCTTCTTGAGGCGCAGCAGCCAGGTCGAGGAGTCCGGCACCCAGACGTCCGGGGTGACGGCCGTGCCGCTGGCCTGCCCGACGCCGGCGAGCACCGCGCCGTGCTTCGCGGCCACCACGGCGGCCACGTCGACCGGGTCAGACGCCGAGACATCGACACGGATGCAGGTGGGGCCGACCGCGGCGCCGTCCTTGACCCACTGGGACGCGGCGGCGTTCACGGCGGGGGCCAGCTCGGAGGCGACCGCCACGGCGAGCCGGATCTCCCCTGAACAGCTGGGCTGGATCAGCTCCTTGTAGCCGAACCAGACGCCGGTGGTGACGACGAGAACCGTCGCCGTCGCGGCGGCGACTGCTAGATGGAGTTTCGAACGCATGCGATGGCGGCCTGCAGACACGTTGACCATCTTGCGTATTTGGTGCCGTCTCTGCCACGTCCGTTCGGACTAAAGTTACGCAGGAGAAACAGTTGATCACCATTTAACGACAGAGAGTGATTGAACCGCCCCACGGCGTTGCCAAACCGGTCTCGCTCTCGCATTCACTGTCGTCGACTGGCCGCCTCACGGCAGGACGCACGTCGGGCTGGCCACCGGGACGGGCTCGCCGACCGGGGTCGGGATGCCGGTGCGCGTGTCCCGCCGGAAGACCCGCACCATGTCCGCCCGTTCGTCGGCGACGTAGAGGTGCTCCCCGATCAGCGCGAAGTGCCGCGGCCATTCCCCACCGGTATCCACTTCGGACACCAACGCGGGAAGCTCGCCGGCCAGGTCGAAGACGGCGATGGTGCCGACACCGCGGTTCGCGACGTAGAGGAGACGACCGTCCGGATCGACCGCGACCTCCGACGGCTGGACGTGACCGGTCCGCCCGCTCGCGTCGACCCGACCACGCTGATGCAGCGCACCGTCGTCGGTCAGCTCGTACGCGGTGACCGACCCGTCCAGCTCGCCGACCAGGTAGCAGCGCTGGCCGTCGGGGTGCCGGGCCAGGTGCCTTGGCCCGGTGCCCGGCGTCGTACGCATCCGGGGACCGCGCGGCACCAGCCGCCCGCTCGCGGCGTCCAGGTCGTACCGGTAGACCGAGTCGGTGCCGAGATCCACCGCCAGCAGCGGCCCCCGGCCGCGGCCCGGATTGACCATGTGGGCGTGCGCCCGGTCCTGGCGCTCCGGGTCGGGGCCGTGACCCTCGTGCACCACGAGATCGGTGCGCTCGCCGGGCGCGCCCTGTGCGTCGAGCGGGAAGACCGCGACACTCCCGCTGCCGTAGTTGGCCGCCACCAGGTGCCCGCCGTCGGGCAGCACCGCCAGGTGGCAGGGCTCCGCGCCGCCGGTCGAGAAGCTACCGAACGCGTCCAGCGCGCCGTCCGGCCCGACCCGCCAGGCGCTGACCCGACCGTCGGTCAACTCGTTGACCGCGTAGAGCACCGGCTGGGTGGGGTGCCGCACGAGGAACGACGGCGACGGCGTGACCGCCACCGTGCCGAGCGGGGTCAGCCCCCCGGTGACCGGGTCCCGGTGGGCGGCGACGATGCCGCCGGCCCGCCCGCCGCTCTGCGCGGTGTAACCCCCGATATGGACGATCTCGCCCTGACCAGTCACGCTGCCCCCTTCGCCGACATCCTCAGTAGATCCAACCAGAGCTGCCCACGAAGCCGACCGGCTAACCGGCTTTCCGACGCCCGGCCGGTCCGCCGGACATCCGCCGGCGCATCAGGCGGCCGGCACCGGCTCGCCGCGCTGCCGGGCCACGTGCTCGACCAGAGAGATCAACACCAGCTTGCCGGACTGCCGGTCCCGGGCGTCACAGAGCACCATCGGCACGTCCGGGTCCAGGTCGAGCGCTCGGCGTACGGTCTCCAGATCGAAGCGACGGGTGTCCTCGAAACAGTTCACCCCCACCACGAACGGGATGCCACGCCGCTCGAAGTAGTCGATCGAGGGAAAGCAGTCGGCCAACCGTCGGGTGTCGGCGAGCACCACCGCGCCGAGCGCACCGAAGGCCAACTCGTCCCAGAGGAACCAGAACCGGTCCTGGCCGGGCGTGCCGAACAGGTACACCTGGAGGTCGTCGTTGATGGTGATCCGGCCGAAGTCCATCGCCACGGTGGTGGTCGTCTTGCCCGCCACCCCCGAGAGGTCGTCGGTGCCGATCCCGGCGTCGGTCAGTACCTCCTCGGTCTGCAACGGCCGGACCTCGCTCAACGCGCTCACCAGCGTCGTCTTGCCGGCGCCGAAGCCTCCCGCGATGAGGATCTTCAGTGCCAGCGGGACGGTGACGGCTGAGCCCGCATGGTCATAGCGCACGGAGTCCACTGACCACCGCCTTGAGGATGTCGTCGTTGGGAATATCGCTGCCGGCCGGCGGTTCGTGCACCGCGACCAGGTCGAACCCGTCGGCGGCGGAACGTACCCGACCGCCGGTGAGCGTGTACGGGCGGACCACCGGGCCCGCGTCGCCGTCCAGCCACTCGCGCTGGGGGCCCGGCGACTCAGTCCGCATCACCGGCATCCGCGGACGGTCGGGCCGCCGCGGTCAGATTCTCGCCCACCCGGATGACCAGCATCGCCATCTCGTACGCGACCAGGCCGATGTCCGCGTCCGCGTCGCTCACCACGGCCAGGCAGGCACCCTGCCCGGCGGTGGTGACGAAGAGGTACGCCGACTCCATCTCCACCACGGTCTGCCGGACGGGACCACCGTCCACGTGGTGACTCGCGCCCCGGGCCAGGCTGGAGAAGCCGGCGGCGAGCGCGCAGAGGTGCTCGGCGTCGGAGCGCTCCAACTCGGCCGAGGAGCCGAGCAGCAGCCCGTCGGCGGAGAGCACCACCGCCTCCCGGGCGGCCGGTACCCGTTGCACCAGCTCGTCGAGCAACCAGTCGAGGCTGGCGCTCTGCTTCGTCGTTTCCCGCACTAGGCGTCCCTCTCAGTCGCGGTCGGTTCGGAGGCCGTCGGGGGCGCATCGGCGGCGGGCAGCGCATCGGGAGCCGCTGCGGATCGGTGGGCCGGGTCCGTCGTCGGCGCAGCGGCGGGGATCGCCGGCGCTGTGGAGGGCGGAGGCGCGGGAGCGGGGGTCGGGGTCGCCGGTCGGCTCGCCGACGCGGTGGGGCCGGGCGCACCGCGCCCGGCCGTCGAGCCCGGGGCGACGACGGTTGCCCGACCCCGGGCGGTGCCCGCCTGCAGGGCCGCCATCACCCGGCGTACCTCCTCCGGCGACCGGGGCGACGGCGTGTCGGCGGCGGTGGACCGGGGTATGGCGTTGGGGGTGCGCCGGCGTACCCGGCGGGGCAGCCCGTCGAGATCGTCCGCCGCCGCGTCGGAGGACGGCTCGCTGTTTCCGCCCGACCCGTCGGACGTCGGGCCCATGGGCAGGGCGAGGATGGGCGGGTCGCTGGTGACGACCGAGGACGAGACGGCACGGCCGGCGCGCGGCCGGGGCGCCGTGCCCCGGCGTACGGGTCGGGCCAGACGACGATCAGCCGGCGCGGCCGGCAGCGAGGCCGGGTCGGGGCCGGCCGGCGGCTCGGCCGTGATCAGGTCCGTGGGGATGAGCACCACGGCGGTGACGCCGCCCGCCTCGGGAGACCCCAGTCGTACGCGTACCGAGTGCCGCGCCGCCAGCCGGGCCACCACGAACAGGCCGAGGCGGGCACTCTGCGCCGGGTCGAACTCCGGTGAGCTGATCAGCCGGGTGTTGGCGTTCTCCAGCGCGGCCGCGGACATGCCCAGCCCCTGATCGGTGACCGACAGGACGTACCCCTCGGCGGCCTGCTCACCGGTGATGGTCACCCGCGTGTCCGGCGGGGAGAAGGCGGTGGCGTTCTCGACCAGTTCGGCGAGCAGGTGGATGATGTCGCCGACCGCCCGGCCCAGCACTCCGGCCGGCTGCACGGCGGTGATGTCCACCCGGTCGTACGCCTCGACCTCGCTGATCGCGCCGCGGACCAGGTCGACCATCGCGACCGGGTTGCGCCACTCTCGGCCCGGCGCGGAGCCGGCCAGGATGACCAGGTCCTCGGCGTGCCGGCGGAGCCGGGTGGCCAGGTGGTCCACCTGGAACAGTTCAGCCAGCTCGTCCGGGTCTTCGGCGCGTCGCTCCATCCGGTCCAGCAGGTGCAGCTGGCGATGCACCAGGCCCTGGCTGCGGCGGGCGATGTTGAGGAACACCTCGTTGAGCCCTCGGCGCAGGGTGACCTCGTCCACGGCGGCCTGGACGGCGGTGCGCTGCACCTCGGTGAAGGCCCGCCCGACCTCGCCGATCTCGTCGTGGCCGTACTCCAGGGGTGGCGCCTCGCGGGCGACGTCGACCTGCTCGCCGCGACGCAGCCGGGCCACCACGTCGGGCAGCCGGTGCTCGGCCAGTTCGAGGGCGGCGGTTCGGACGCCGCTGAGTCGCCGGACCAGGGTGCGGCCGACGCGCAGCGCGATCAGCACCGACACCACCACGGCGACGAGACCGAGAATCCCGGCGGCGGCGAGCCGGACCAGGACCCCGACGGCCATCGGCACCGAGCGGTCGGTGAGGTTGTCGGCCTCGGCCAGCCCGAAGTCGCGCAACTGCTGCTGTACGGCGTCGTGGCTGGCCTGCCACGAGGCGGCGTCCACCGGTGGCCGGCCGGACCTGCTGGCCCCGATCAGCGCGTCCTGCATGGCCCGCAGGCTGGTGAAGTCGCGGCTCTCGCTGAGCCGCTGGTACGCGGTGCGCCCGGCCTCGGGCAGGTCGGCCACCGCGCTCTCGGTGAGCCACCGCTGGTTGCCGATGGTCTGCACGAGCAGCGCGTGTTCCCCGTTGGCGAACTTCCCGGCGGTCAGCACGCCGGCCAGCATGGCGTCGGTCTGGCCGAGCAACTCCCGGGAGCGGCCCAGCGTGTTGAGGGCCAGCGCCTGCCGGTTGATGGCCGGATCGCTGAGGTTCGCCATCGCGGAGAACGCCTGGAACGCCGCCGAGACCATGCCGCTGTAGAGGCCGATGGCGCCCGCGCGGTCCATCATTCCGGCGTCGACGAAGTCCCGCCCGGTCGGCAGCGCCGCAAGAGCGGTGATCAGTCGGTCGACGCGGTCCTCCAGAAGGTCGTCGGCGGCGTCGCGCAACGCCTCCCCGTCGACGCGGCGACGCAGCTCGGCGACCGCCCGGTCCGTACGCAGCCGCTGCTCGGCCAACGCGGGCAGTTCGGTGTCGCCGGCGAGTTGCACCACCGACAGTCGACGTTCGCGTTGCAACTCGGTCACCACCGTCTCGCCGGGGCGGCCCAGGTCGTAGAGCAGGGTGCGCGCGGAGAGCAGGTTCAGAGCGGGACCGAAGGTCAACGTCGTCGCGAAGATCCACAGCGCGAGGAGCGCGGTCACCGGCGCGACGACCAACGCGGTCAGCTTCGAGCGGATCGGCCAGTCGCGGGTTCTCATCAGACCTCGCCCGGAAAGGGGTGGCAGGAGGGGCGCCGGCACCGCCGGGCAGCGCGCTCGCTGGTCGCGTACCCGGCCGTCGGGCTGGGCACCGGCGCGCGCGCCTTGGGCAGGATACGTAATCACGCCCGGTTGCACTACCGCGGTCACCCTGACATCCGTGCTGCGGAGCGCGTCCCCGCCGGTACGTCGAACGCCTCGCCGCCGCCCTTCGCGGGGCGCTGGCACTGGTCGGGAGCGGGTCAGACGTCGCCGGCGATGTCGTACACCGGGGCAGCAGCCCACCCACACGGACTCTCTGGAATGAGTCAGGTTTCTGTCAGCTACGGCGGCTCCGGACCGCGATCCGGCGAGGAAAGTCCCTCGGATCGGGATTGGCGATCAGTACGCGGAGGGAATACCAGGTGACGAAGGAGGAGCCCATGTCGCCCACGCAGATAATCGTCATCGTGCTCGTCGTGCTGGTGATCATCGCGGCGATCGCCGTTGCCGTCCGGACGATCGGTCGCCGCCGTGTGCTGCGCAGCCGGTTCGGGCCGGAGTACGACCGGGTGGTGAAGGAGCAGGAGAGCCGGTCCGCCGCCGAGCGCGAGCTACGCGACCGGGAACGCCGGCACGCCGAGCTCACGCTCACCCCGCTCAGCCCGGAATCCCGGGCGCGTTACGCCGCCGCCTGGGAAGAGCTCCAGATCCGCTTCATCGACTCGCCGGGCGAGACCGTGGGCGACGCGGACGAACTGGTCACCCGGCTCATCGAGGAGCAGGGCTACCCGACCGGGAACTTCTCCGACCAGATCGCCCACCTCTCCGTGGAACACGCCCGCACGCTGACCAATTACCGGGACGCGCACGAGATCCACCTGCGGAACTCCCGGGGCGAGGCGAGCACCGAGGAGCTGCGCCAGGCGGTCGTGCACTACCGGGCCCTCTTCGCCGACCTGCTCGGCGAGGAGCCCGTCGGTCAGCGCACGCCCGAACAGCGTTCCCACCCGGACACTCCGCACGACGCCACGAGCCGCTGAGGAGGCCACCGATGCGCCACGAAGAGCAGCAGGTGAGCAACGACCATCCGGAGGCCGTCCGGTCCGCGCCGATTCCGGTGCCGCCGACCGGCGACCGGGCCGCCCGCTCGGACGTACCCGAGGACACCCTGGACGACCGAAGCACCTTCGACGATCCGAGGGTCGACGACGAGGGTGGCTTCCACGAGCCGGGCCCGCTTGCGACCGCGTTCGGCGCGACCACCGTCGCCGACGCGGTGGCCGCCTCCGCCCTGGCCAGCCCGCGTCCGCAGGACCAGCCCGACCCGCGGGCCGAGCGGACCGCCGCGCCGGGCGACGGCGCCGAGGACGGCGAGCGGGAGGGGTTGCGCGCCGACCCCACCGCCGAACTGCACCGCCGCGACGACTTCGCGGAGATCGGCGGGGACGCCACCCCCGAGACCGACCTCGACGTCGACGACCGACGCGACGCGACCGGCACCTCCGCGCGTACCGTCGTGGTGCCGGGGAGCACGGACGGCGCGCCCGAGCGCCGCGGCGACCTGACCGACTGGGCCGGCGATCCGGACGCGGCGACCGCGGGCGCGGCCGGGTACGGCAGCGCCTCGCCGGAGATGGTCGACCCGGACGCGGACGCTGAACCGGTCGGCACCGAGGGCACCGGCGCCTCGCTGGAGTCGGCCGGCACGTCTCGGCCCGCCGGCTCGACCGTCGCCACCGAACCGGCCACGCTCCTCGACGGGGACACCGCCCAGGGTTTCCGGGACCGCTGGCGGGACGTGCAGCTACGGTTCGTCGACGATCCGCACGCCGCAGCCGGCGAGGCGCAGGCGCTGGTCGAGGAGGCCATCCAGGCTCTCGCCTCGGCCCTGGCCGCCCAGAAGAACACGCTGGGCGGATGGCAGGACGCCGGCTCGGCGGACACCGAGCAGCTACGGATGGCGGTCCGCAACTACCGGGACTTCCTGGACCGCGTACTGGGTCGCTGACCGACCGGACCACGGGGCGTTCGGCCGACAACGGCCGGGCGCCCCGCTTCGCGTCCGTGCCGGGCCGGGCCGGGCCGGCCGGGTGCCGGTCGGCCCCTTTGCTCTGCTTCACCACAGGCAACACCCGGTGTACGGATACCGGACGCGTGCTGTTTCCTCGGCTGAAGCAGAGCAAAGGGCCCACACCGAGGCGCCACACCGACCCTGCCGCCGCCAGAGCGGCCCAATGGGGTACGCCACGAAAACCCGCTCGGGAAGGCCGGAACCCCACGGATCAGACAGGAAGGGCGTAAAACCTCGCATCGTGGGTAATAGGGCGCGCGCATCAAATCCGGTGCCAACGTCGGACGAGAGGTGACGGGATGGACGGCGGCGGGCTGCGGCTCAACATGAACGGGCTGGACTACCTGATTCTCGCGCTGTACTTCGTCACCGTCCTCGGGGTGGGCTTCGCCGCCCGTCGGGCGATCCGGACCAGCGTCGACTTCTTCCTCTCCGGGCGTTCCCTGCCCGCCTGGGTGACCGGCCTCGCGTTCGTCTCCGCGAACCTGGGGGCGCTGGAGATCATCGGCATGGCGGCCAACGGCGCCCAGTACGGCGTCATGACGGTCCACTACTACTGGATCGGCGCGGTGCCGGCGATGGTCTTCCTGGGCATCGTGATGATGCCCTTCTACTACGGGTCGAAGGTCCGCAGCGTGCCCGAGTACCTGCGGCTGCGCTTCAACCGACCGACGCACCTGCTGAACGCGTTCAGCTTCGCCGTCGCCCAGGTGCTGATCGCCGGCGTGAACCTCTACGCGCTGGCCCTGGTCATGCAGGCGCTGCTCGGCTGGCCGCTCTGGACGGCGATCGTGGTCGGCGCGGCGATCGTGCTGGCGTACATCACCATCGGTGGCCTGTCCGGCGCGATCTACAACGAGGTGCTCCAGTTCTTCGTCATCCTGGCCGGCCTCATCCCGGTCACCGTGATCGGCCTGGTCAAGGTCGGCGGGGTGGGTGGGCTGATGGACGCGGTGCGCGACTCGAAGCTCGGTGAGGCGGGGCTGCACGCCTGGCAGGACACCGCCAGCACCGACAACCCGCTCGGCGCGCAGTGGATCGGCATCGTCTTCGGTCTCGGCTTCGTGCTCTCGTTCGGCTACTGGACGACGAACTTCGCCGAGGTGCAGCGGGCGCTGTCGGCGAAGAACATGAGCGCCGCCCGCCGTACGCCGATCATCGCCGCGTACCCGAAGCTGTTCATCCCCCTGGTCACGATCATCCCCGGTCTCGTCGCCCTCGTGACGGTGAAGGGGCTCGGCGCGGACAAGGGCGACCTCCAGTACAACAACGCGATTCCGCTGCTCATGCGGGACCTGCTGCCCAACGGCGTCCTCGGGGTGGCGGTCACCGGCCTGCTCGCGTCGTTCATGGCCGGCATGGCGGCCAACGTGAGTGGTTTCAACACCGTCTTCACCTACGACATCTGGCAGGCGTACGTCCGCCGCGGCCGATCCGACGAGTACTACCTGCGCATCGGTCGGTGGGCGACGGTCGCCGCCGTGGTGATCGGCATCGGGACGGCGTTCATCGCATCCGGGTTCAGCAACATCATGAACTACATCCAGGCGCTCTTCTCGCTGTTCAACGCGCCACTGTTCGCCACGTTCATCATCGGCATGTTCTGGAAGCGGATGAGCGCGCTGGCCGGATTCTGGTCCCTGCTGCTCGGCACCCTGGCATCGCTGGCGACGTACCTGCTCTACAAGGGCGGCGTGGTCGACTTCAACTCCGACCTGGAGGAGAGCTTCTGGGGCGCCGGCATCGCGTTCGTCACCGTGGCGGTGGTCGCCGCGATCCTCACCCCACTCACCGCAGCCAAGCGCGACGATGAGCTGCGCGGGCTGGTCTACGGCATGGGCGGCGTCGACCTGAAGGGCGACGTGCTCGCCGGGGACGCCGTCTGGTACCGCTCCCCCGTGCTGCTGGGCGTTATCGCGGTCGCGCTCGCCGCCCTCTTCTACATCCCGGTCTTCTAGGAAAGGAGTCGGCAGATGAGCAACGACGGCCAGCCGGCGCAGGACCCGCTGATCGACGAGACGCAGGCGGAGGAGCGCCGCTCCGCCGCCGCCCGACTGTTCGACATCCGTCGGGTGATCGGTGCCCTCTTCGTGGCGTACGGGGTCATCGTGACGCTGATCGGCGTCTTCGACAGCCGGGCCGAGATCGACAAGGCCGAGGGTGTCCGCATCAACCTGTGGGCCGGGCTCGTGATGCTCGCCTTCGGGCTGGTCATGCTGCTCTGGCAGTGGCTGCGACCGGCGGAGGCGCCGTCCGCGAACGAGTCGCAGCCCGACCGCTGAACCCGGGATCCGCCGCCGGCGTCGTCCACACGGACTGCGCCGGCGTCGCGCATGGGCGCCCGTGCAAGGGGTACGCGAGGGGGATCAGGCAACGTGTCGGACACAGGAGGCAGCACCATGACCGATCGCGACCGCCGACCGCCGTTGGAGGAGAGCCCGCAGACGGCCGCTGCGGTGGACGACGACAGCACTGTCCCGGAGTTGCGGACCGGGGGCGGCCCCGACCGCGACACGCCGACTTTCACCGAACCCCGCGACCGGCCGAAGGACCTCGCCCCGGACACCGACGACCTGATCGGCGACCCGTACGCGGACGGCACCGGCGCCACCGGGACGGGCACCGGCGCGGGCGGCGACAACATCCGTACCGGGGCCGAGCAGCCCTGGGAACCGGAGGACCTGGTGATGGCCCGCGGGCAGGACCTCACGCCGGAGAACCTGGAGAATGCCCGTCGCGACCTGGCCGAGCAGGGTCGTGCGGCGATCGAGCGCACCGTGCCCTGACCTGGGACACAAAAGGGGGGTCCCCCGGGCCGCCCGGGGGGGGGGGCCCGGGGCCCCCCGGGCCCACGCCCCCGCCCGGGGACCCCAACAGCGCGGGGGGGGGGGTTTAAA
>NZ_JBNCKT010000118.1:0-1535 GCF_049841675.1 Micromonospora sp. DT4 | reverse complement strand
GGTGTGGATGCTTCCCCACACCACACCCGGCCGGCGTACCGGCGGGTTCGTGGCGGGCCGGCCCGGGGGGGTGGGGCGGGGGCGGCCCGGCGGCCGGGTGGGGCCGGGCGGGGGCACGGCCCCCAAACCCCGGGGGGGCCCCGGGTCCGACCGTGCTGGTCGGACCGGGGACCCCGGGGAACCTGCCTCCGGCAGTGCCTCACCTACTGCCGGGGGCGGGTGGGTGCGGAGCTACCCGGTCAGAGCGCCGGGTAGGCGTTCTGCATCAGCTCCCGGAACTGGGCCGAGAACCACGCGCCGGAGATCGGCGCGTTCGGCAGCGCCCCGGTCGGGTTGTTGCCGTTGCGGGCGTTGCCGCCGTACGTCGGGTCGCACATCCGGTCGAAGCCCTTGCCCTCGTTGTTCGGGATCTCCGAGCTGGAGCCGTCCGACTCACCCGGGGGCTTCACCCAGACGTAGGCGTCGATACCCGTCGCCGGGTTCGCCCGGGGCCGCTCACCGAGACCGGCACCAGCCTGGTTGCACCAGTTGCCGGCGTGGGCCCGGCGGTCGATCCGGCCACCGTTGACGTACGTGTCGACGCTGGTCGTCGCGCCCGGGCCGGTGGGCCGGTTGGCACCGCCCCAGCCGTTGCGGGACGTGTCGATCAACATGCCGATGTTGGAGTTGAAGCCGACCGAGATCAGCTTGGTACGGAACGCCTGGGCGAAGGACAGCTCGTCGACGTAGTAGTTCCAGTCGACCCACTTGGACTGCCGCACCGTCTGGCCGTTGACGTTGTCCGTGACCTTGAAGTACGGCTCCACGAGCGCCGAGTAGTTCGCGGTGTTGGTGATGAAGCCGTGCACGTTGTTGACCGTGCTGCCGGAGGCGACCGCGGCGGTCTTCAGGATGTCGGCGGTCGGGCCGAAGTTGCTGTCCCAACCGAGCCAGCCGTGGTGCCCGGCGTCGATGTAGTTGTAGACGTTGCCGATCGCGCCCAGCTTGGCGAGGGCGTAGCCGACACCGTTGACGTACGCGCCGTTGGCCTTGACCGTGTCACACATGACCGTGCCGCCGGCCTGACCGGACGTGTTGGTCACCAGGTTCGGCAGCGAGTCGATCTCGACGACGTTGATGATCCGGATGTTCCGGTACTTCGAGTCGCTCTGGATCGCGGCGATCGGGTCGATGTACTCGGACTTGTACCGGGGCAGCTCGTCCGGGCCCAGCTCACCGTTGGAGGCGAGCGCCGAGCAGTCGCGGCCGGGCAGGTTGTAGATCACGAACTGGATGTAACCGGCACCCTGGCGCAGCGCCTCGTCCAGGTGGTCGCGCACCCCGAAGGCGCCGTTGGAGCTGCTGTTCGGCGTGCCGTTGATCGCGGCGATCCGGTCCAGCCAGACGGCGGTGGGGTTGTTCGAGACCCGGCTGCCGCCCGGCTCGGCGTCCGCCTTGGCCTTCCACTCCGGGTTCACGTATTGACCAGTAACCCAAAGGTGCCGTGATCGTTGTCCGTGTATGGGTGTTGCGGTACGTGATGCGCGGCGGCTTTC
>NZ_JBNCKT010000117.1:0-16109 GCF_049841675.1 Micromonospora sp. DT4 | reverse complement strand
CCAAACCGGCGTCGAAACAAGGTCTGACCAGCGAAGTCTCCAGCCAAGATCAACTTATCTAGGAAACTCGGGCTAGGTAAGGGTCCGCATCTCGCGCAGGCGTGCTGGCTGGCTCCGGGCAGGTCGACCGTCGAGGCGGACCGACCTGCCCGGCTTGCACCGTCGATGGTGGAGATCAAATGGTGCAGATGCTGCGTCAGATCGAGCTCGGGCGGATGCTCGCGCTGCTTCCCGTGTCGCTCGCCGAGCGCAACGCCCGGCCGCAGCTGACGTGGCGTCCGGTCGACGACGCGCCGGAGGCAGCCTTCGCGGTGGCGTGGCCGCAGAACTCGCCCTCGCTCGCCGTCGCCGCGTTCGTCCGGATCGCCACGGCCGTCTCGGCCGGCCGGCAGGCCAGCCTGGTGGCGGGCGCCGCGGAGATCGCCTGACGACGCTCGATAGCACCGCTGCCCCTATCGGCGGCGGTGGGCGTCGGCCTCGGCGTCGAGCAGGCTGTTGAGGGTCAGCGCGGTATTGATCAGTGACAGGTGGCTGAAGGCCTGGGGGTAGTTGCCGATCTGCTCCCCGGTCGCGGCGATCTCCTCGGCGTAGAGGCCGAGGTGGTTGCTGAAGGTGAACATCTTCTCGAACGTGAGGCGGGCGTCGTCGAGGCGGCCGGAGCGGGCCAGCGCCTCGACGTACCAGAAGGTGCACATGTTGAAGGTGCCCTCGTGGCCCGGGAGGCCGTCGGGGGAGTGCACCGGGTCGTACCGGTGGACGAGGCTGTCGGAGACCAGTTCGCGTTCGATCGCGTTCAGGGTGGACTGCCACAGCGGGTCGCTCGGGGTGACGAATCCGACGGCCGGCATCGCCAGCAGCGCGGCGTCGAGCACGTTCTCGTCGTACGCCTGCACGAAACTGCCGCGTTCCTGGTGGTACCCGCGGGCCATGACCTGGTTGTAGATCCGATTCCGCTGTTCGGTCCAACAGTTCAGGTCGCCGGGGCGGCCGGTGCGGGCGGCCAGGCGGATGGCCCGGTCCAGCGCCACCCACGACATGACCCGACCGAACGTGTAGTTGCGCGGGTGGTGCCGGCTCTCCCAGATGCCGGCGTCGCGCTGGTCCCAGTTGTGGCAGAGCCAGTCGACGAGCCGGACGGTGCTCTTCCACACCTGGTGCGAGACGCGGATGCCCTGTTCGTCGGCGAGGTGCATGGCGTAGAGCGCCTCGCCGTGGATGTCGAGCTGGAGCTGGTCGGCGGCGCCGTTGCCGATCCGCACCGGCCTGGAGCCGCGGTACCCCTCCAGGTGGTCGAGCACCTCCTCGTGCAGGTCGGAGGAGCCGTCCACCCGGTACATGATCTTCAGTGGGTCCTGGTGGTCGCCGGCCGTGCGGATGCGCTCGTCCAGCCAGTCCATGTAGCGGCTGACCTCCTCGGTGAAGCCGAGGCCGAGCAGCGCGTGCACCGAGAACGACGTGTCGCGTATCCAGGTGTAGCGGTAGTCCCAGTTGCGGGTCCCGCCGACCAGCTCGGGCAGGGCGGCGGTGGGCGCGGCGATCATCGCGCCGGTCGGCGCGTACGTCATGAGTTTCAGCGTGATGGCCGAGCGTTCGACCATCTCCCGCCAGCGGCCGGTGTAGCTGGAGCGTTCGAGCCAGCGTCGCCAGTAGTCCCGGGTCCACTCGAACATGCCCTGGATCTCCTCCGGCGGGATGATCTGTGGTTCGGTGCCACCCGTCTCCAGGACCACGCCGCCGGTGTCGCCCTCGCTCAGGGTGCCGTACGCGACGAGGTCGCCGCCCTCGATGCGGACGTCTCCCTGTTCGGAGATCAGTCGCCGCACCGGATCGACCGGGTGGAACGTCAGCGTCGCCGACCGGCTGCGAAAGACGTAGCCGTTGCGATGGCGTTCTAGTTGGTGCTCTTCCCGGGCGAAGTCGAACCGTGGTCGGCACTCCACGCGGAAGCGCATGCTGCCGCGGACCATCGTGACGATGCGGACCAGGCGGTGCGCGTCGGTGACCCGCTCGCCGGTGACCGGCATGAAGTCCATTACCTCGGCCACACCGTCGGCGCTGATGAACCGGGTGATCAGGATGGGGGTGCCGGGCAGGTAGAGCTGTTTGGTGACGTACCGGACGTCGTCCGGCGCGATCCGGAAGTAGCCGCCCTTCTCCTTGTCCAGCAGCGCGGCGAAGATGCTCGGCGAGTCGAAGCGTGGCGCGCAGAACCAGTCGACAGTGCCGTCACATGTCACCAGCGCGGCGGTCTGCAGGTCGCCGATGAGACCGTGATCTTCGATCGCCGGATAGCTGTCCACGTCTCTCCCCGGTTCGGCCGCGTCCTGCGCATCGAACTTAAGGGGAAAAATTGTCGAATAAGGTGGGATTCGGTCCCAATCACCCTGCCGCGTTCCTCCGCAGCGCCGGAGAGCGCCGGTCCCGGGGCTCGATCAGTCCATTACCGTCACATTCGTCGATTCCTTGAGGGTGGATGATTGGATGAGGTGATGGTCCCCGAAGGGCCGGATCGGGCCGCGGCCCGGTCCGTGCGATCTGTGGCGCGGTCGCGGAGTCACGCCGCGCGACTGGCGCGTCGGTCGGCGATCGGCGCTGCGGCGTCGCGCGACGGTGCGGCGTCCGCGCTCGGCCGACACTCGGCGGCCGTCCAGGCGGCGGCGGCGATTGTCGCCGTCACGCTGACGATAATTGCCCTGGTGTACGCCTAGCAGGCGAACGTGCTTGCGCAGGAGACGCTGCGCGAGCAGCAGCGGGTCAACGCCGACCAGTTGGAACTGAACAAGCTCGCCCGCGAACGCTTCGAACGGCGGTACGCGAGTCCTGTCTCCTGGTGGATCGACAAGGGCGACGAGAGTATCGCCCACTACGTCCAGGGGAACGCGGCGAGGATCGACGATGCCGGACCCGACGACGTGGTCAGCCTGGAGGTCATACACGTCCAGAACCGTGCGCCGGTGCCCGTCCACGACCCGGCTTTCGTACTGCCACCCATCGACGCCCAGACACCGTGGTGGTTGTTGGCGGACATTCCTCCCTGCACGATCGTCACCTACGACCTCGAAGTGATCGGCAACGAAGGCCGCTCTCACGCGGGTCTCGCGGCGCTTATCGAAATAGAAGGCTGGCGATATCTGGCCATGCGCGATGGACGACGGTGCGTCAAGCCGTGCCCGACCGGCGGCGCCTCCTGGCACCGCCAGCCGCTGATCAACGCGGGCCGAGCTGGCTGATCTCGTACCCCTGGGGGTAGGTCCTGGCCTTGATGCCGTCGGCGAACAGTGGCGTGGCCCGCGGCGCGCCGAACCACCGCTGCCACCGCGCGCGCGACCGCAACGCCAGACGCAGGCCGGCCCGGACCGGCCACGCCGGCGCGTCGACCCGCGTCGCACGCCGCAGCGGTTCGTCGTACATGGCGCTGACCAGGGCGTTGCCCAGCGGTGCGAGCGTCCGGGGGAGGCGAGCGAGCATCAGCATGCGGGCGGCCCGCTCGATGGCCGCCGCGTCGTCGTTCGGCATCAGGTGAGCCGCGTCGTGGGCGTTGAACCAGGTCTCGAACTCGTCGTACGACCCGGGGATGTCGGTGATGCCCATCCGCCGGCCGAGTTCCCGGTAGAACAGGTACGTGGCCTGCCGCTCGTGGCAGCAGGGCTGACGCCAGCCGTAGTCGCGCAGCCAGCGCGTCGGGATCACGACGAGGCAGCCCAGGACGTACCGGAAGTCGTCGTTGCCGATGTCGTACGGGCGGTGGATCTGGTTGACGCGCCGCAGCGCGTCGCGGCCCCGGGGCTTGTCGAAACCGTTGAGGACCATTTCGTACATCAGCAGACCGGTGTCGTCGATGCGCTTCTGGGTGCGGTCGGTCAGCTCGCCGGTGGTGGTGTGCACGGCGGCGATGGCCGGGACGGAGAAGGACCTGATGAACGCGAGGTTGAGGCCCAGCTTCATGTCCCAGGGGAACTCGTGGCGCAGCATGGTCTGGTAGATGTCCAGGTAGTCGCGCTGCGGGTCCAGCGTGCGGATCCGGTTCAGGTTGTCGTAACGGCCCCTCATCGGTGCGCGTCTCCTGCCGTCGGCCGCGGGGTGGCCTCGGCGAGCGTCAGGGCCACCACGGGCGATCGGGCGTAGGCGTCGGTGACGAGCGTCAACCACGCCACCTCGCCGGCGTAGCCACCGTCCGGGCGGTGCAGTTCGTCGGCGGGCTGCGGGGCCGCGGCCACCAGACCGGCGCGATGTCGCCGCAGCGCGCAGGCCAGGTGGGCGGCCTCGACGGCCGCCCGCCGCTCCGCCGCGCTCAGACCGGCCCCTTCGGCGAACCGCTCGGCCAGGGCGGTCACACCCATGTCGGTGTACGGGCGCAGCGCCAGGCGGCCGTCGCGGATCTCGGCGACCCGGCGGGTGAGCGCGTAGTCGGTGTCGCGGATGGCCGCGAACTTGCGTCGCAGGGTGGGGTCGAGTTCCAGCTCGGGGAGGGCCGCGACGAGGTCCCGCCAGAGGGGTTCGAGCCGCCGGTGGGAGTGGAAGTCCTCCCACCGCTGGCCGATCTTGAGGGTCGGCCCCCAGGCCGGCATGGTGAGGCCGATCGTGATGAGCAACGCGCCGATGGTCACCAGCACCGCCGCAATCTGACGCTCGCCGGTGGGCCGGTAGCCGGCCCAGTAAGCGACGAGGTAGACGATCTTGTTGGTGCTGTAGAGCAGCGCGAAGGCGGCGCCGACGGCGGTGATGCGCAGGCCCCGGCGCAGCCAGGGGCGTCCGCAGATCTTCGCGAAGCCCCAGCACAGCCGGGTGATGTCGAAGCAGTAGGCGAAGAACCCGAGCAGCAGGAAGATCAGCAGGTACGCGGTCACGACGGGGTCGGTCGCGTACTCGACGGTCAGGAGCACCGGCTCGTCGTACGTGAGGGTGTGGGCGAACAGGCCGAGCATGACGACGAACGCGCACGCGGTGACCCAGACCCAGCGGCGGGCACGCACGGCGGCCGTCGCCGGGGGGAGCGCGAAGTGCAGCAGCATGATCTCGGCGTTGGCCGAGATGGTCAGCGCGCCGGCGTGCGACATGACCTTGGCGAGGTTGGGCAGGCCCGACACCCCGTCGATCGCGGCGGCGACGGGTGGGATGGCGACGGTGATCCCGGCGGCGAACGCCCCGAGGCCCGCGCAGATCGCGCGGCGGGCCCGGCTGGGATGCCGACGTTGCAGCCGCACCATGTAGGCGAACGCGACCCAACCGATTGCCGCGCAGACGGCGTAGAGGACGGTGTCCATCCCCGCGCTACCAGTGGGGGTGTTCGAGCGAGTGCCGCAGCCGGCCGTACAGCTCGGCGTCCTGCCCGTCGACCGGCGGCTCGTCCGCGTCCGCGCGACCACCGCGGATCCGGCGCAGGAGCAGTGAGCCGATCATCTCAGCTTCGCGCTCCTCGGCCGCTGCGTAGTTGCTGCGGCCGAGACTGCGCTGCACGAGCTGCGGGTCGAGGTCCGGCAGTAGCAGCCGGGAGGCGTCGGCGTCCAGCACCTCGGTCGCCTGGTGCCCGGCGAGCAGGTGACCCAACTCGTGACCGATGATCAGCAGTTGGTGCAGCGGCGAGGTGTCCTGCTCGTAGAAGATCGCGTCGAAGTCGTTCGTCGGCACGCACATCCCGCACACGCTGTGCGCCGGCAGCTTGATCGGCACCAGGTGGATGGGCAGGCCGCGCCGCTCGCCGAGGATGTCGCACAGCTTCCGGACGTCGAAGGGGTCCGGCATCTCCAGCTCGGCCACGATGCGCTCGCACCGTCGGCGTAGGCGATGCAACGTCACGTCGGTGTTCCCCCACTCGTCGGTGTGCTCCCACCGCAGGATCTGCACGGCCATCGACTATCGGCGATCATCGGACGCGGTGGTGGTCGTGCCGGTGCCCTCGGCCACGGCCCGCAGCCGGGCCACCATCTGCTCGACGAGGCGGGTGTCGGTCGCGGAGAGGCCGTTGTCGGCGAGCACCTGCCGCAGCGCCACCCGCTTGACGTCCATCCGACGCAGCTCGCTGAGCAGCGTGATCTGGTCCTGGGTGCGTCGTGCCGCCGCGTCGTCCACGAAGTAGCCCGAGTTGACGCCGAAGGCGGTGGCCAGGGCGCGCACGTGCGAGGTGCGGGGATCGCTGGCCACGCCACGGCGCAGCTCGCCGATGTAGGCGGCGCTGATCGTCACGCCCGTCTCGGCCGCCGCTTCGTTGATCTTGTCGGCGATCTCCCGGTTGGTGTACCTGCGACCCGGCTCGTCGGACTCGCCGAGTTCGTCAGGCGTCGGACGGATGTTGTCGAACAGGTACTCCAGCCGTGCTGCCAACGTGTCGAGGGGCGGCAACTCCCGCTCCGCGCGCCGAACGTCCACCATGCTTCTCACCCTCCGGCGACCTGAACGACAGTGTCGCAGATATGCCCGGCGACGAAACAGACGTTGACACCCGTACGGAACGTGAGCGTAAGCTCGCTCCTGTTCGGAGCAACGGGTGTTGAGTCAGAATCCAATCTGCTCAACGCTTGTTGCGCGGCGGGCCCTGTCGGGCCCGTCCAGCCGAACCTGGGGGGCGAGCGGGGAGGAATCCGCTCCGCAAGGAGCACAACGGGGGATTCCTCCCACTGCCAGCCCGGTCCGTCGCGGCGGGTGCCGCTTCGCGCCGGCAGTCATCCGCGACTAGAGGCGCGTCCGCAGCCGCTCGTCGTGTCCCAGCGGCCCGGGGCCCACCTCGTCGAGCAGGCGACGGCCCGCCTCGACCAGTCGGGCCGCGCGGGCAGCACGTGCTCGCCGGCGACCGCGCACAGCACGACGACCTCGGCGACCACCTCCCGGTCGACGAGGCCGGTCCGTGCCCGTGCGATCGCGTCCCGGAGGGCGGCGGCGTCCGTCGACAGGGGGCCGGCTGCGTGGAGATCATCTGCACCGGCGAAGCCTACGGACAGAGCCCCGCCCGCCGCGTCCCGCGAACGTCCGGCCAGGGGTGCGTCAGTACGGGTACCCCGGGATGTTGAGCCGCACGCTGTACAGGCCGGAGTCGTTCCACGGACCCGAGGTGATGTAGAGGGTCTGCCGGTCGGGCCCGCCGAAGGCCACGTTTGTCGTGCCGGAGAAGCCGGGCCGGATCGTGCCGAGCTGGGTGCCCGTGGGGGAGTAGACGTGGACCAGGGAGTCCGCGCCGGACGTCCAGTACACGTTGCCGGCGCAGTCGATCGTGCCTCCGTCCGGACCACCGATGTAGTTCACGAAGATGCTGCGCGCGCCGGTGCTGCCGTCGGGCTGGACGGCGTACTTGTAGATCTTGTTCTCGGAGTAGGCGCCCACGTAGAGGGTGCTCCCGTCCGGTGAGAGCGAGATGCCGTTGGGCTGGCGCAGTTGGTCGTCCACCAGCGACACCTGCCCGTTGACGACGCGGAAGACGCTGGTACGCCCGGACATCTGGTCCGGGCGGTTGCCGCGCTGGAAGTTGGGGTCGGTGAAGTAGGTGACGCCGTCCGACCGGACCGCTACGTCGTTGGGCGAGTTGAAGGCCCGGCCCTGGTAGTTCGCCGCGACGGTGCCGCGGCTCCGGTCGCTCAACCGGTACGCGGACACGTTGCGCTGGTCGTGGGTGGCCGCGACGACCTGCTGGCCGTCGGCGCTGAGCGCCAGACCGTTACTACCGGAGTTGGTGATGAACGTGTCGAAGGTCGACGGCGGGGTGAACCGGCGGATCGTCGACGGCTGGACGTTGTACGGCCCGGTGCCGGCGGCCATGTCGGAGAAGAGCAGATAGCCGCCGTCGGCGACCCAGACGGGTCCTTCGAGGAAGGTGAATCCGCTCCGGATCTTCGTCGCCGTCAGGGAGCTGGACGGCAGCGGCGAGCCGGACCCGGCCCCCGTCGGGCAGGCTCCGGGCGGTGTGCCGGGCGGGCCGGCGAGCGCGGCGTGAGCGCTCACCTGGGCGGTGCCCGAGGTCTGTGTGGGACTGGCAGCGGCGGCGGGTGCCGCGCTGACGGCGAGGCAGAGTCCGGCCAGGACGGCGATGGTGGGATGCCGGGTCATCGGGTGCTCCAATCGGCGTCGGCGGGTCGCGGGGACCCGGCCGACGGTGTCGGGGGCGCGGCGAAGATCGACGAACCGTCGTTCGGCGCGATGGACAGGGTGAAGCCGTAGTGGCGCAGGTAGTAGCCAGGGAAGTTGGTCGACTCCAACGACACGCTTCCGCCGCCGGCCAGGCCGTTGACGATTCGGAACTGGGAGTCGGCGAGGTTGGTGACGTTCGCCTCGACGCGTGCCCGGTAGTCGTAGTGCCGGATGTAGCTGGTCGTCAGGTCGTGCGACCGCAGCCGGACCGGGGTGGCCCCATCCGGCACCGGGATGCCGAAGTTGGGGGTGCCGTCGGCGTTCCAGTACACCTTCTGGAGCCTGGTCCGCCGGTTGGGGTCGTTGAGGGGGTCGCCGCTGATGTCGCGGTAGTTGTGGTCGTGGTAGACGAGGATGTCGCTCTGCCCGTCCTCGGAGACGGTGAACGAGTTGTGGCCGGGGCCGTACTGGCCGGTGGCGGCGCTGGTGGCGAACACGGGGTTGGGGCTCTTGCTCCACGACGCCGCGTCGAGCAGGTTCGCGGTGGCGGAGGCGCTCAACATCCCGAGGCAGTAGTTGGCGTCCGTGGCGCTGGCCGACGACAGGCCCTGCAGGGTGGTCGCACGGCGTAGGCCGATCCGGTCGTACTGCGGCACG
Source organism: Micromonospora sp. DT4 (assembly GCF_049841675.1). Lineage (NCBI taxonomy): Bacteria > Bacillati > Actinomycetota > Actinomycetes > Micromonosporales > Micromonosporaceae > Micromonospora > Micromonospora sp. DT4. The sequence continues at coordinate 7,397 of NZ_JBNCKT010000117.1, read as the reverse complement.
GTCGCGGTCATGTAGTAGTAGCCGTTGGTGTGGCGGAAGATGTGGGGATCGGCCCGCGGGTTGACCAGCGGGTTGGTGTAGTTCGCAGCGGGCGCGGCCTGCGCGGGCCCCGCCACGGGCAGCCCGGCCGACACGGCGAGGACCACCAGCAACGCGGCCAGGACGGACCGTCGACGGACGTCGGGACCGGTACGCCCCGAGCCGGCGGCTCGGCGGGTGGCGGCAACGGTTCGGTCCGGTGGCAGCGGCATCTGTCCTCCGTGAGCTGTGTGCACGGCGCTGGTCGATGCTGCTGCGACGGCCAACCCGCGGGCGCCCGCCGGGGCAGGAACGCCCGTGGGCAGGGATGTGTGACGGGAGTGTTACGCCCAGGTAACGGCCTAAGTGTTGGCGCTAACATCGACGAGTGTCAAGATGTTCCGGTAGGCCTCGTGCCCTGTGCGGGGCGACCCCGCGAGCCGCGGCAGCAGCTCACCGTCGGTCGGTGAGGTCGGACCGCCCGCCCGAGTTCGTGTTCGGTGACGCCGACAAGAACGCGCCGCTGGTCACGACCGTGTCCTCGCGGCGGGCGTCCAGCGCCCGGCTGCGCCGTAGCAGCGCGGCGATCTGGGTGCGCAACGACGGGGAACCCTCCGCCGGGCCGTAGCCCAACGCCACCGCGTCGGCCCGGCTGACCGCGTCGGCGAGCGACTTCCGCCACCGGGCCACCGGGAAGCTGGCCAGCGCCGGGGTGCCGCGCCGGAAGTCGTACGTCCCGTCCGGCCGGTGCATCGGCGCCGGCTCCCACGGCTTCCACAGTGCACTGCCGGCGCCGGTGGGCAGCGAGGGCTCGGGTCGCAGGTGTACGCGGGCGGCTGGGCGGCACCGCGTCGCCGGGGCGCAGCCGGCCGGCGCGTACGGATGAACTGATCTGGCCACAGAGCTGCTGTTGCAACGGCACCGGACTGGCGCGGTCCAGCGTGACGAGGAGCCGATCCGAACTCACCTGCCGATGCTCCCCCGGTCGAACGCTGGCGGTGATTTCAATCGTGCCGGCGTTGCCCGTCCTGCTCCCGCGCAGAGCAGGACGGGCGATCCCTCAGCCGCGGGTACAGCTGAGCGCCAGTCCCCCGAGACCCAGGGCGGCCAACCCCACCACCAGGGCCACGTACGCCCCGCCCCGCCCGTTGCCGGTGCCGATCCCGCCGTCGGAGGTCGCCACCACCAGCGCGCCGAGGCTCACACCGAGCAGCCCCGACGCGAGGGCCACGGTGGCGCCGAGCATGCCGGTGCCGGTACCGATGCGACTGGTCGGTCGGACCAGGGCCACCGCGCCGACGATCACCCCCGCCAGCGCCAGCAGACCACCCACGCTCGCCCCGAGCCGCCCGGCCCTCATGGTGGTGACGGTGGCCGCCAACGGCTGGGCGGAGGTGTGGGCGGCGGCCGGCGCGGCGAGCCCGGAACCCACGGCAGCGGTGAACACCAGGCGCGCCGCCGACGGGTTTCCTGACCGGAACATGCGCATCTCCTTCTCGTACGTCGTGATTGTCGTTCGATCGTGTCGCCACGTCGGCCGCCGGTCGTCCGGCCGCCGGAGGCTCTTCGCGCTGCCACCGTGGGCGCAGGCGGCTGCCGCGTACGCCGCGCGCGCCGCGCGTCTACCGCGGACGTGGTAGTCGCCGGTCGTCCGCGCGCAGGAGTCGCCCGGGGCGTACCCCGGGCCAGGGTGCGCCCATGAGCACAGGGCGTGCCGGTGTCCGGGACTGGGCCATCGCCGTCGGCGTGGCGGCGGTGCTGCTGGTCGCCGGGCGGTCCGCGGACTCCTCCGCGATCGACGCCGACCTGCTGGGTTATCCGTTGCTGGCCGCCGCCGGCGGTCTGGCGCTGGCGGCGCGTCGTCGGTGGCCCGTCGCCGTCCTGGCCGTCACCGGTCTGTGCGCCGTGGGCTACCAGGCGGTCGGTTACGACGTGCCGGCCGTCGCCTTCCTGTTCGCGGTGTACACCGGTGTGCGGGCCGGCCACCGCGTCGTCACCGTCGTCGCCGCCGTGCTGATGCTGGTCGCTCTGCCGTTACCTCTCAGTGCGCTTTGGCAAGCACACGGTTGGTAGTCCTGCCTTGCGGCGGAACGGTCCCGGTCTGACCGGCGGCCTCCTGATCACCGACAAGGGCTTCGCCTCCAAGCCCTTGGAACGACACCTGGCCGAGCAGGGCATCGCCCTGCTACGCCCGTCGCGCAAGAAGGAGAAGGCCCGCTACGGCGAGCCGATGCTCAAGAAGGTCCGCCAACTCATCGAATCAGTCAACGACACCCTCAAGGGCCAGCTTGACCTCGAAGAACACGGCGGACGCACCTTCGAGGGAGTCGCCGTCCGAGTGGCCCAGCGCCTCCTGGCCATGGCCGCCGCGATCTGGCACAACAACAAGACCGGCGCACCCGTCACCCGGTCACTGATCGCCTACGACCACTGACCGAATTCGGAACTACTCGTCTAGGCGGCCGATCCGGTAAGTGGGAACGGGCAGTGCTCCGGACTCGTAACGCCGACCTGCTGTCGCGTACGAGATCCCGGTAGCCGCTGCCCATTCCTTCAAATTCACGACGACGACTATAACCGACTAGTGAGCACTACTAACGACCGACACGCCAGCAGAGTCATCCCCCTCACGGCACTCGCCCCGCCGCAGGGCCTGCCGTTGGGCGAGGCGCTCGCACGGGCCCGGGGCGTACTCGAGGTGGCGTGGCTGATCGGACCAGGGGCTGTGAGCAGGCTGGCCGCGCGGTGCCGGGTTCGGCGCGTGCCATGATTGCGCCCATGGGCAAGCAGCAGCACGTCGGTGGGGCCGACCGGGACAGCGGGTCGGGCACCACGGCCGACCGTCCGACCGGTGGTGGGGCGGACGCGCGGCTCGCCGTCGCACACGACCCCACAACGCCACAGATGACCCTCATCGACCTGGCGTCCGATGCGTCGGTCGCGGTCCGCAAGGCGGTCGCGGCCCGGCCGGACGCGCCCGCGCAGGCCCTGCGGTCGCTGACCCGCGACCATGATCGTCACGTCCGGGAAGCCGTGGCGCGCAATCCGGCGACCTCGGTCGGCAATCTCCTGCGTCTGGTCAAGGACGCGGACCGGTGGGTCCGCTGGGCCGTCGCCAGTAACCCGACCTGCGACGAGTCGGTCCGCCGGGTGATGGTCGCCGCACCTGACAAGGAGCTTCGGGGCCTGCTCGCCGAGACCCGCGACCTGGAGCCCGAGCTGGCCGCCCGGCTGGTCGACGACGTCTCGCCCGAGGTGCGGGAACGGCTCGCCACGCACACCCAGGACCCCGACGTCATCGTCGCACTGCTGGCCGACCGCACCGTCCGCGTCCGCAAGGGGCTCGCCCGTAACCTGCGGACCACCGCCGCGCAGCGCAGCGCTCTGGCCAGGGACCCGGCGGTCGACGTGCGGGCCGCGCTGGTCCGCGCGCTGGAGTTGGACGAGGCGGATCTGGCGACGCTGGTCGACGACCGCTCGGTGCAGGTCCGGCTGGCGATGGCCACGTCCGAGATCATCCCGGCGCACGTCCGGCAGGCGCTCGAAGGCGATCCCGACGAGATGGTGGCCGCAGCGGCCCGGGACTTCCGCCCCGGAGCCGGCAGCTCCCCGGTAGTGCGGGCTCCCCGCATCGGTTCCCGGCGCTCCGGCACCGGTCCGGGTCGGCCGGGTCGCGCCGCGCGCTGAGCCCGCTTGCGTCGCGTGCCTGAGCCCGCTTGCGTCGCGTGCCTGAGCCCGCCTGCGCTGGGCGCTGACGCCGCCTGCGCTGGGCGCTGACGCCGCCTGCGCTGGGCGCTGAGGTCGGCGGAGCTGCCGTGCGGTGAGGTCGGCTGGCTGTGCGGCGCTCGTCCGATCGGGCTACCGGCGCGACGCGCCTGCCCTCGGCGGGGAGGGCGGGGTGACGCCGGAGCCGGTCGACGATGCGGCCTCGACCGGGAGGTCGCGGCCGGCGAGGCGGCGAAGCAGGTCTCGGATGTGGCGCTTGTCCGCGGCCGAGACCGTGTCGTCCAGCAACCGCCGGCGGATGGTGCCCATGTCCGTCTCGACCTCGGCCAGCGCCCGGGGCGTCACGGCCGCGTTCGGCATCGCGAGCGGCCGGATCGCGGCGGCGATGGACAGGTCGAGGGTGGCGCAGAGGCTGCGGACCTTCGCCAGCTCCGGATAGCGCTGCCAGTCACCGGCGAGCCAGCGGAACAGCGTCGAGCGGCTCACGCCGCTGTGGTGCGCGATTTCGCCGACGGTCCAGCCGTGCTCCTCGCGGGCGTCGTCGACGGCTTGCCGAACGAACTGCGCGAAGGCCATCTGAGGTGTCGTGGGGTAGGTGTCCATCCTCAGGTCTGCCCTCCCATCCGGGGTCGGATCTGCTCACCCTTCGGTGACGGCGGTACCACTGATCGTCTATCAGCTTCTGTGGTGGCGCAGCGGTCCCCGGGGCGGTGGCCTACTCGTTCGGGGTGGCTCGGATACTCAAATGTCGATCGTCGCGGCCAGGGCGGCGGGTCGTCCCATTCGTGACCGGCTGTCGTGTTCACGAACTGTGATGGTCACCGCAGCATGTCGGCTCATCGCGTGACCTGAGTTACTGTTCGTCGAATCAGGTACCGTCCCCTGTCGCACCGTCTTCGTACCAACCTGGCTGCCCGTCACAAGGGGGAGCCGAACCGGAGGGACACACTCGTGAGGGTCCGTAGCGCAGTCCGTCAGGCCGGCCTCGTCGCGGCGGTCGCCGCTCTGGCGTTGAGCGCGGGATGCGCCAAGAAGGATGACAGTGAGGTCCAGGCCAGCGGAGTCAAGCTGGTCGAGGCCGGCAAGCTGACCGTCTGCACCCACCTGCCGTACCCGCCGTTCCAGTCCAAGGACGCCAGCGGCAAGGTCACCGGGTTCGACGTCGACGTGATGGACCTCGTGGCCAAGGAGTTGGGCGTCGAGCAGACGATCATCGACACGCCCTTCGAGGGGATCAAGTCCGGTCAGGACCTGAACACCGGCAAGTGCGACGTGGCCGCCGCCGGCATGACCATCACCGCCGAGCGGCAGAAGGTGCTGAACTTCTCCGACCCGTACTTCGACGCGACGCAGGCGATGCTGGTCAAGACCGGCAAGCCGTACAAGTCGCTCGACGACCTGCGGGGCAAGAAGCTTGGCGTGCAGGCGGCCACCACCGGTCGTGACTACGCGCGCAAGTTCGAGAAGGAGAAGGGCCTGCAGCTGGTCGAGTTCGAGGACCTCGCCGCCCTGCAGCAGGCCGTCGCGAACGGTCAGGTCGAGGCCGCCGTCAACGACCTGCCGGTGTGGACCGAGTACCTCCGCAAGAACCCGGGTGGGTTCGAGGTGACCGCCGAGTTCGACACCGGCGAGCAGTACGGGTTCCCGGTGAAGAAGGACGGCAACCCGGAACTGCTCAAGAAGATCAACGAGACGCTGGCCAAGGCCAAGCAGGACGGCTCGTACGACACGATCTACGAGAAGTGGATCGGCAAGCGGCCGAACGCCTGATCGACGCTTCTCAGCGGGGTAGGGCACGCGGACCGCGCGCCCTACCCCGTCCGCACAATCCGGGAAGGCAACGAGCCAACGTGAAGCTGCGCCGCCGCCAGCGGGAACGACTGTCCCTCGGTATCCAGTACCTGGTCTTCATCGCGATCATCGTCGCGGTGCTCGTCGCCGCGGACTGGGGTCGGCTGGCCGACGCGTTCTTCCGCGTCGACATCATCGAGTCGATGTTCCCGACGATCATCACCGTGGCGCTGCGCAACACGATCCTCTACACGCTGGGCGCGTTCACCTTCGGCCTCGTGTTCGGCACCGTCCTCGCGCTCATGCGACTGTCCCGGGTGGCACCGTACCGCTGGCTGGCGACCGCGTACATCGAGCTGTTCCGGGGTCTGCCGGCGCTGCTGGTGCTCTTCCTCGTCGGGTACGGCATCCCCATCGCCTTCCCGGAGCGGGAGATCCCCGGCGGCGTGTTCGGCTCGATCGCGATCGGTCTCGGGCTGACCGCCGCCGCGTACATGGCCGAGACCATCCGGGCCGGAATCCAGGCCGTGCCGAAGGGGCAGATGGAGGCGGCCCGCACCCTCGGCATGTCGCACTTCACCGCCATGCGCACGATCGTCATCCCGCAGGCGTTCCGGATCGTCATCCCGCCCCTGACGAACGAGCTCATCCTGCTCACCAAGGACTCGTCGTTGGCGTACGTGCTGGGTGTGACGGCACAGACCATCGAGGTCACCAAGTTCGGCCGGGACATGCTCAACGACCGGGTGAACGCCACCCCGCTGCTGGTGGCCGGCCTCGCCTACCTGGTCATCACCCTGCCGCTGTCCCAGGTGGTACGCCGCCTCGAACTCCGCTACGCCAAGGCCCGGTGACCCGCATGACGACCAGCCCGTCCCGCCCCGCCGTCGAGATCCGCGACCTGCACAAGTCCTTCGGCCCGATCGAGGTGCTCAAGGGCATCGACTTCGAGGTCGGCCAGGGCGAGGTCGTCTGCGTGATCGGGCCGTCCGGGTCCGGCAAGTCGACCCTGCTGCGCTGCGTGGACCTGTTGGAGGAACCGACCGCGGGCACGATCTGGGTGAACGGCGTCGAGATGACCGACCCGGACGTCGAGATCGACGCCGTACGCCGGGGCATCGGCATGGTGTTCCAGTCGTTCAACCTGTTCCCGCACCTGACCGTGCTCGGCAACCTCACCGTCGCGCAGCGCAAGGTGCTGCGGCGTCCGCGCGCCGAGGCCGAGCGGGTCGCGCGGGCCAATCTGGACCGGGTCGGCCTGACCGACAAGGCCGACGCGTTCCCGGCGCAGCTCTCTGGTGGGCAGCAGCAGCGGGTCGCGATCGCCCGGTCGCTGTCGATGGAGCCGAAGCTGATGCTCTTCGACGAGCCGACCTCGGCGCTCGACCCCGAGTTGGTCGGTGACGTGCTCACCGTCATGCGCGGGCTGGCCGAGGACGGCATGACGATGATGGTGGTCACCCACGAGATGGCGTTCGCCCGGGACGTGGCGGACCGGGTCGTGTTCATGGACGGTGGGGTGGTCGTCGAGCAGGGGCCGCCGCAGGAGGTGCTGGGAGCGCCGAAGCACGAACGGACCCGCGCGTTCCTCGCCCGGGTCCTCGACCCGACCCACGTGGCGCGGCTCGGTGAGCCCGAGCAGTCGCCCGCGCAGCCCGAAACCCCCAGCCTGCCGGCCGACGACCGCCACGACCTCTGACCCTCCGAGCCTCGTCGATCGATGGCCCTCGTGATGTCGCGGTAATCTTCCTGCAATCAGACCCTGTATTTTCGTCGATGGATTACATATTGACCCGTAACCCAAATGGTTTGTGATCGTTTGGGGTGTATGGGCGTTACGGTGCGGGACGCGCGTCGGCTTT